>CAZSCZ010000094.1:0-9316 GCA_964605455.1 uncultured Spirochaetia bacterium | reverse complement strand
GCCATTTCAAAATAATGATAAAATTTCTGACCTTGAGATAGAACAGGAAATGCATATTACTTCTCATTTATTAAAAATTGTGGAAGTAAATAAAAAATTGGGGCTTAAATTTACTGTAGAATACTTTACAATTCCAAATGAAAATGTTCCTGCACTTGCAAGAATACTTTCAATAGAGAATTTCTCTAATGAAAACAAACGACTGGAATGTATAGATGGATTACCAATGATTATTCCTTACGGAACCCGTGATTATCTTTTGAAAAATATGAGCAGACTTGCAGAAGGATGGTTTAGCGGTGTGTTATTTATTGGAAAAAATAGAATTCCTGTTTATAAGCTTATGGTTGAGCCAGAAGATAGGCCAGAAATTGTTGAAATTGAGTCTGGTAATTTTTATTTCGGATTTTATTATGCTAACGCAAATAGACCTGTGTTTCCTGAATTTATAGTTGACCCTGATATTATATTTGGTGAAATGAAAGATTTTTCATTACCTGTAAAATTTATTAATAATTCCAAATTTAAGAATAATCCAAATGCAACTGCTAAAAATAAGACTCCTTGTGGAATGGGTTATTTTCAGACGATAATTAAAAAGAACAGAATTTTCAAATACTTTTCCTTAATTGGAAATGTCCAAAAGTTATCTCATCTACAACCGTTTGTAAAAAGAATTATAGCAGATAACTCACTTTATAAGAAACAAGAGGAAAATAGAAATATAATTAGAAATATTGGAAATAAGATATTAACAAAATCTTCTTCACAGGAATTTGATAATTATTGTCAGCAGACATTTCTGGATAATCTTTTAAGAGGTGGGTATCCTATAACACTTGGTTCAGATGAGTATAAAAAGATTTATTATATATATTCAAGAATTCATGGTGATATGGAACGAGAGTATAATAATTTTTTAATAATGCCAGAATATTTTTCTCAAGGTAATGGAAACTATCGAGATGTAAATCAAAATAGAAGAAATGATATATTTTTTAATCCAGATGTAAAGGATGAATCAATTATATATTTTATGAATCTTATTCAAACAGATGGGTTTAATCCTTTAAGTATAATCGGGTCAAAATTCAAAATAGTCAATAAAAGAGAATTTCTTAAATTATTTAAAAAAGGAGACAGACAAAAAATTGATAATTTTATTGCAACTCCATTTAGTTTAGGTGATTTTTTTAATTTTATTGAAAGTGAGGATATAAAAGTTTCTATTAAACGAGAAAAATTGTTGGATAATCTTATGAAGTTTGCTGATAAAATAGATTATGCTGTGCCTGGAGTAGGTTATTGGTCAGACCATTGGCATTATAATATAGATTTGTTGGAAAGTTTTTTAGCAGTTTATCCAGATGAACTTGAAACTATATTACTGAAGAAAAAAGTGTTTACTTTTTATGATAACCCAACAGTTGTATTACCGCGTTCGGAAAAATATGTTCTTTATAATAATAAACCACAACAACTTAATGCTATATATTTACATCCAGATAAACAAAAGATGATTGAAAGAAGGAAAGAGGATCCCAATATTGTGCGAACAAATTATGGTAAAGGTGCTATATATAAGACAACGCTTATTGGTAAATTATTATGCCTTGTAGCAAACAAGTTTGCTTCTCTTGATCCTGAAGGGGTTGGAATTGAAATGGAATCAGATAAACCAAACTGGTGTGATGCACTCAATGGATTGCCTGGTTTGTTTGGTTCTTCAATAGCTGAGACTCTTGAACTTAAAAGATTGATCAAGTTTATTTTAAATTCATTTGATAATTTAAATTTGAATGATAATAAAGAAATTAAGACAGCTGAAGAGATAATTGATTTCTTATTAAAATTAGAAAAGGTAACAGAGAAATATTTTGATAATAAATTTTGCTTCTGGGACGGAACTCATTCTATAAAAGAAAAATATCGTGAGAAAACAATGTTTGGCTTATCTGGAAAAGAAAAGACAATTACCGTAAAAAAAATAAAAAAGATTTTAAATTTATTTTTAAGAAAGCTTAACATAGGGATTTCAAAAGCTTTTGATAAAAAGAGAGGGATAATTAATACTAATTTTGAAAACGAAGTTGTAAAATATGAGATAATAAAAGAAAAAGGAAAGATAAAAAGAAGCCGAAATAATTTGATTTGCATAAAGCCATTAAAATTTAGACAAAAGCCTCTACCATTTTTCCTTGAGGGGCCTGTTCATTATTTAAGAATAGATACAGATAATGAAAAAGCAAAAATGTTTCATAAAAAATTAATGAAAACAGGGCTTTATGATAAAAAGCTTAAAATGTTTAAGCTTAATGCTCCTTTAAAGAATGCAGGAATTAATCTGGGTAGAATAAAAGTTTTTACACCTGGCTGGCTTGAGAACGAGTCTGTTTGGCTCCATATGGAATATAAATATTTGCTTGAACTCCTAAGACAGGGATTAGCCGAAGATTTTTATAAAATAATGAAGACCGCACTTGTTCCATTTATGGACCCTTATGTTTATGGAAGAAGTATATTTGAGAATGTCTCTTTTATAGTAAGCAGTGCACATCCTGAGAAAAATTTGCATGGACAGGGATTTGTTGCAAGGCTATCTGGTTCTACCGCGGAATTTATATCTATGTGGATTTCAATTACATCTGGTTTAAAACCATTTTATTTAAAAAATAATAAACTTTATTTAAAATTTTCACCACAGATCGCATCTTGGATGTTTACAAATAAAAAAGAAAATGTGAGAATATATGATGAAGATTCAAAAATTGAAGAAATAATTCTGCCAGAAAATTCTTTCTTATTTAAATTTCTTGGAAAAATTATTGTGGTTTATCATAACCCATTGCGAAAGAATACTTTTGGTAAAAATAGTGCAAAAATAAGCAGAATTAAGTTAATTTATTTTAATTGTAAAGAACAAGAAATAGATGGAGATACAATAATACCACCTTATTCTTATGATGTGCGTGCTGGTAGAGTTAAAAGAATTGAAATTTTATTAAATTAAAAAACCAATAGTTCATCACCTCTAATTTGCCAAACAATAATTCTACAATATTGAGGTTGTATGAATGGACATAAAGATTAGAAATGGATATTTTGAAATTAAAGGTAAGAAACAGTTTATTGTTGCTGGAGAAGTCCAGTATTTCAGATTAGAGAAAAAGAAATGGAAAACAATAATTAGATGCTTAAAAGAAGCAAATTGTAATACTTTATCAACTTATGTTCCCTGGAATTGGCACGAATATCAAAAAGGTAGATTTGATTTTTATGGTAAAACCCATCCAAGTAGGGATTTAAAAACTTTTCTTGAACTTGTTAAGAAAAATGGATTGAATTTAATTATTAAAATTGGGCCCTGGGTTCATGCTGAATTTCAGAATGGTGGGGTCCCCTTATGGGTTCTTAAAGAACATCCTGAAATATTGTCACTTGATTGTAATGGTAATCTTACACAAGATTATAATTTTTATCCCCCAATAACGTATCTTCATCCTGTATATATGAAATATGTAAAAGAGTGGTACAGAAGAGTAATGGAGATTTTATTACCATTTGATAATATAATAATGTGGCAGGTTGATAACGAAGTAAGCTATAATATCTCTTTCTGGGGCTTCCTAAAGGGGCAGGTGTTTAATGGAGATTATAATCCATTTATTGTTAAAAATGGACTGTATCAAAAATTTTTAAAAGAAAAGTATATTACAATTGAAATTCTAAATAAACGATATAATGAAAATAACAGCTCATTTTCAAAAGTAGTCCCTCCAAAGAAGGAGCCACAAAATAAAAATGAATATTTCAAAGTGCTTGATTGGATTGAATTCAGGGAGACTTTACCTGCATTATATATACGTAAATTGATTGAGATAATGTATAATCTTGGATGTAGTGGTCCATTTAGTATCAATGACCCATTACTTGGATATACTACATCATGGAAAAATATTTATAATATAATAAATGACTCCAGGTGGCAGGTAGTAATTGGATATACCTATTACCAGGGTAATATACAGGAGGAGACAATTGGGAATCATTTGGCAAAGATAGAATATACCCGTGCATCAGGAACACCAGTTGTTGCTAATATGGAGATTCAAGCAGGTGATGCTTATTTTTTACCGCATTGGAAACAAGATGTTTCTGATTATAATTTACTATGGAAAATCGCTATTGGTGCAGGAACTAATATGATAAATTATTATTGGTTTTCTGATGGATATAATTTTAAGGGATATGAGTATTTTCTGCCAGAATTGAAATTTAATTCGCCAGTTGATAAAAATGGAAAAAAAAGATTTCAGTTTGAATTAATAAAAAATATTGGAAAGTTTTTAAAAAAAAATCCTGAAATTGTTGAAACTACTCCTGTTTATGACCTGACAGTAGGGTTTTATCATTTGTATGCACGAATGGCAAAATTTAATAATGAAATGGGAATTGATAATTTTGAACTTATTTCTTCTTCTAATTTTATAGGTTCTTTTGTTGATTTACTTGGAGTTTGTAATATTAATTTTCAATTAGTAAACCTTGAGGATGAATTTGAAAAATTAATTAGAACAAAACGATTAGTAGTTCTTAGCTATAAATTTTTAAAAAATGATATTCAAAAGCGATTACTTGATTTTGCTTTAAAAGGTGGAACTTTAATCTTATTTCATAATGTTCCTATTCAAGATGAAAATTTTAATTTCTGTAAAGTATTATGGAATGCCTTGAATTTAAAAAATACTAAAATCATTTCAAAACCAACAGGCTTGTTTGAAACCAAAAAGGTGAAATATAAAGATTACTATTTTCCAGTTTATGATAATATTGAAGTGTATAATTTTAAGAGCATGGATGATGTTAAGATAGATTTAAGATTACTTGACACTAATGAGATATGTGGGTTTACAAAAAAAGTTGGCAAAGGTAAAATATCAGTAGTTGGTTTTATCCCACGTGTATTTCTGGATATTTCAAGAAAATTTGCAAGGGATTATTTTAATAAAAATTCAAAAGATAAAATTTTAGTGTTTGAAAGAAGAAAGGAGAAGTTTTCACTTTTTACTATATGTAATTTTTATGAACAGGAAAAGATTGTGAAAATAAAAAATAAGAAATATCGTATTCCGCCGCGAGATGCAATTTTTGTTGTAACGAAGTAGGAATTTGATTTATTCTTTGTATATTATCTCTTCGTGTGTGTTTAATATTTTAAAATAATCTTCCACAAGTTGTCTGTATTCCTGCGGATATTTTTCCATAAGATAATAATAATATCTTTGTTCTTCTGGTTTAAGTTTTTCTTTTTTAAGTTTCGGCGGGGGCTGAACTTTATACTCTTTAGCTACTTCTGCTTTTCTTTCTTTTGAATATTCTTTTACATAAAGTGCTTTCTGGGAATCTAAAAGTCTTTTTAATACTTTCTTTTGCCTCCTTATAAGTTCTTTATCAATTTTTCCTGATTTAAGTCTTTTTTTAATATCCTCCATTTCTTTTCCAGCTTGTGCTAAATTACCTAAAAGTTTACCTGCTTCTTTAAAACTTTCAAGAAATTGGTTTACAGATTTTCTTATCATTTCCTGCTGAAATGCAAGCTCTTCAAGGTATTCCTGTAATTCTGGCGTAAGCCCGTTTTTACCAATTTGTCCTTTCAGCCTTTCTGTGAGTTCATTCAGTTTCTGTTGTGCATCTGCTAACTGATTTAATGCATCGCTCATATTAGCACCAGCTTGCATTTGGGCTTGATTTTTGAGTTCTTCTTTTAATTGAAGTAAATCTTTCAGAATTATATTTATATAAAGTAAAGCATTTCCTTGAAAGTTCGCTGCTATAGATATCCGCTGATTTGCAAGATGCTCTCTTGCATAAGAAAGAGAATTGAATAAATTGTCAAATTTTTTAAAAAATTCTGGTGTAAATAAAATTGCTTCTTTAGTTTCATTTTCCAATAGCTTCATTTGATATCTAACTGAACGCTCTATAAAAATAAGCTTCTCTGCTAAATGAGATGGTCTCAAATTTTTGTCAAAATCAAATTTGTCTTCTTCAAATTTAATACTTCTTGAAGATTTAATTTTTCTTTTTATTTGTTCTATTTTATAAGATATTTGAAGAAAGTTAAATGTTGCGTTATCAATGGCGTTTAAAATTCTTGTTATATCTTGTTGTTGCATTCCTGAACAGGCTTTTTGACAATCTGCTTTTAAATTATTTAATGCTGAAATTATTTTGCGTTGAGAATTTATGGATTTATTCCATTTGGAATTTTTGAGTGAAGTTTCAGATTTCCGCATCTCTTTATCTATTTGAGATTTATCCATCTGTCTCAAAGTGCCTTTTAATTGCTTATAAGTTTCCGGTGCTTCTTGTTTTAATTCTTTTACAAATTTTTTAAATTCATCTTTGAATTGATTAAATTGGTCCTTTATTTGATTTTGATTACTTGCAAGAATATCTGGTTTATATTTATTCTTAAATTTATTATCAATGGTTTTTTGTAGAAGCTCCTGTTGTTTTTTTATCAATTCTTCTGTTTGCTTCTTGAAATATTCAATCTTCTGTTGTTGTCTCAGCTTTTTTAACATTTGAAGGGTTTTATCAAGTCTCTTAAGAATTTCTTCCTGCGTCAGTTTTGATGCAAGTAGCTTTTTTTTGTTTTCTGTTAAATTTATTTTTTTGATTGCTTCTTGTAGTTGCTCCATCACTTCACGCATTTTCTTGTCAGCAATCTCGTTCATTAAATTCCTTATCTGTTCAATCTTTTCTATCATTTGTGGCGCAAACATTTTGTGCTTTTCTATTTTTCTTGCTGCTTCTTTTAAATTTTCTACAAGCTTTTTTGTGTTTTTAAGTATCTGTTCCTGCGTCTCTTTTAGTTTTTCAATCTCTTTTTTTTCAATGTAACTTAACTCTTTTTTCCTTTCCAAGGATTTAATTAATTTTTCTGTTTCTTTTGCCATTTCTTCTTGTTCATCTAAAAGCTCTTTTAACGAAATTACATTTTGGGTTTGCTCTTTATTCAATTGCTTGTACATATCTTCAATTGTAGGAAATTTGATTGTATATTTTTTTGATTTTGCAATATGTTTTTCCTGCGGTTTATATCCGTCCCATACTTGAGCATAATATTCAACAATATCCCCGGGTGAAATACGAATTTTATTTAAATCCCAGTTATGATTAATCCTAATTTCAGCTGATGGCTTGATTTCAAATTCTATTTTTTTTAAAACAGGAGTTGTATGCACATAAGCTCGCTTTATCTGATAGTAAAGTGATAAAGAATTTACCGCATAATCATCCTGGGCATAAATTTCAAGTGGCACAACAAGTGATTCTTCTATTTCTATATCCATCCCTGGCCGTGTTATCTCAACTATTGGTGGATTGTCTTTTATTACTAAAATTTGGTACTTAACAGGATTTATATTTTGATGGTTGTAAATATCTGTAATCAAAATTGAATATTCGTCATCGCGGATTATAAATAACTTTCCAGTAAATTTATTATCATTTATATTTAAAGGTATCTTCCTACCTGATTTAAGAAGAATTTTACCTTTCTTTAATGGGTTATTAGCTTCCCCAATAATTTTAACAGTAGTTTTTTCAACAGATTCTATATGTCCATTATCTTCAATAATTTTTGATTTAAGATGTGTATATGAAGGAAAATAATAAATTAAACGCAATTTTTTAACATAAGGTTTTTTTACAACTTTGATTGAATATTCTTTGGTTTTTATAGGAATATTATCTCTGGTTTGAATTGTTTCACCATAATATTTAAAATTATCATAAACATTTTGTAGTAAAAATGAATAAATATACTTTTTGTTTGTTTCCGTAATATTTGTTATTCCTGTAAGATTAGGAGTTTCCTTTATTATAACTCCTGATTGATTTACAAATACAATTTTTGGAGATTTAACTTTTCCGTATGTGATTAGCTCTATTTTTATACTTTCACCTTCTATTATAACAGTATCTTTCGGAAATATATCAACTTTTACAATTTTATGATACTGTTTTATTCTAAAAGAAGGATTTACAAATCTATTAAAACTTATATTAAAATTATCAGGAATGATAAACACATACAAAGTAAATATTAAGCCAGGAAGTATTGCTTTGAACAGGTTTATATAAAATTTCTTAAAATCAATTATATCTGATATTTTAACTTTTTTTATAAACTTTTCTGCATTTTTATTAAGGTTTTCCAGAAAATAAGAATGATATTCATTTGAATTTTTAAGTTGATAAGCACTTATAAGCTGGTCTTTAAAGTTGAATTTATTTTCTATTTCTATAGCAGTATTTGTAGGATTAATCTTTTTTAGAGATGGATATGTTTTTTTAAGATAAAAGGTTATAAACAAGAGAAATCCAAGAAGGTTAATCCAGCGAAAGAATATGTTAAGATGTAAAATATTATCTACGATAACAAAACCCAGAAACCATATAAAGGAGATAAACAGAATTATAAAAAAAGCATTTAAAAGCTCTACAGAAAATTTTATTTTACTCAGATATTTTAAAGTTGTGGTTACAATATTAACATTTTTTTTCATTAAAAAAAATATACATAGTTCTATCATATAAGTCAAGTGAAGAAGATAGAGTTCAATAAAAGTTAGGGTGGCTCTTAACTTTATACTTGGGTTCTCTGTAATGGAAGTATTCAAAAGAAATGAAAAAAATCAAAATGCAAAATGGGAAATGGAAAGGCAAAAATCAATAGGTAAAATTTTGTCGCATTGAAATGTGATGTAGGGATACACTTAAGATTCTGAAAGAACTAAAGCATCGCCTGATTTAGAAGTCTACCAGGGAAGATAAGTGTTTTCTTTTTTGCTGTCTGCATTACAAAAATTTAAAAAAAAAGATGACATTTTTAAGAAAATGTGGTATAATATATAATAAAAGATTAAAGATTAAAAATTAAAAATTGAAAATTAAGAATTAAGAATTAAAAATTAAAATAGCAATGTTCTAATTATGTAAATGTAGTAGATTATGATTACAGAGCAATTTTAAGGAAGAGAGAAGGTGGATAAAAAAGTGAAAAGATGTGTAATTTTGATAATATTTTGGCTTTTTAGTATTGTTTTAATATATAACAGTGTGCTTGCAAATTTTTCAGGTCCAACACCTTTTGGTATAGGAGTTTGTGATAGTTCCATAGTGCTTGGCGATATAGATGGTGATGGTGATTTGGATTTGATTGTTACTGGATCTGATACCGGTTACAGGCTTGACAAATACATAAATGATAGCACAGGAAATTTTTCAGATCCAACAAACATTGGCA
>CAZSCZ010000093.1:0-9330 GCA_964605455.1 uncultured Spirochaetia bacterium | reverse complement strand
TGGACAAACAGATATGTTTAATGTACTGGGGGACATTGATATTGAAACTCATTTCAAAACTTTCTATAAAAACGCTTCTCTCGCCGCTGTTGCAGCTATCCTTATGGAATCTTATGCTCATAATATAGGTGCCCATGGATTGGAAGGATTAAAATTAGAACTAAATAATCAATGGAATGGGATTAAAGAACTTTTAAATATGAAAAATCAATCAATTCTGAAAGCAAAAACAGAATTATTGAAAGGCATGATTCCTCTTGATAAAAATATAAAAAATATTATAAATACCCATTCTAGTTTTATAGAATATTTAAGCTATCTTCAGGGCAAAAGCGCCTTTTGGAGTGCAATACCGAGATATGGAAACCTTGTTGGGGGAAAAATTTTAAATATGTGGGATTTGATTAATGATTTTGCAAAAAATAATTTACTTTGTGGCTCACTCGGAGCATCAGAAGGATTTAGAGGCATTCAATTCTTCGTTAAATTAAATGATGCTGAACCTGTCGATTTAGGCGTATCGGGAATAGATGGAGACCTTAGATATAGATTTGAAGAAGAAGATTTATTAGGAACACAATCTGCCTGTGTTATAGCATATAAGGAAAGAACTGGCATAGATCTTTGGGATAATGGAAAAGAAGGAAAATTAAACACTTTAAAGAATAAGCTTCAGGAAATAAAAATTTTCCTTCCTGAGGGTGTAGTCGGTCAACAGGCAATTTACACAATATGGGAAAATATTATTAGAAATGTGAAACATTGTAAGAATAACAGCAAAGAATATATTCCTTTTCATATAGAAATAGAAAGCAAAGATAAAGATATAGTCATAATTAAGAATTGGATTGATTTAGATTCACGTGAGAGGGAAAAAATAGAGGAAGCCCGTGAGTGGAAAAAAATAGAGGAAGCCATAGAAAAAATGAATAGCTGGGAAGGAGTTCTTGACAAAGACGAAAAACCTAATATGGGTGGAACATCTCAAAATATACTTTGTGCGGGGATGGTCTATGGTTCAGATATTTTCAAAGTTGAAAAATTGCAAAAAAGTGATGATAAAAAAATTATAAGGTTTGAGAAGAACGATAAAAACAAGATTGTTTTTTCTTTTAAAGTATGGAGATCTAAGGAAAAAATTAGATATAAAGAATTCAAAAATAAAAATTTTGAAGAAATTGGTCCTTTAGGAAGATTTAGAATTATCCAACTGGTAAACGATGGAGAAGAGGAAGAATTCCTGCTGAATCCTTTTATTCTAAGATATGTCAAGTCAAAAGAAGAAAAAGATTATGAAAACTTATATAAGCAGTGGGTATCAGAATGGATTATGGATGATATTACCGTTAAAATAGAAAATACAGTAATCAAAAAGTATTCAAAAGGGGAAATTCAGGACCTACCAAATGGAAATTCAGTAGACTATTATCTCTATCATCGTGAAGCCGAAAAGGATACAACAATTCAAGCAAAATTTGAGATTCCTTACAAGAAAAATGATGTTATAGGAAAAATAAGCGAGGAGGCAGCTAAAAATAAAAATAAATTATTTGAATTAATAGAAATTTTAGGAACCAGTTTTGAAATTTTTGATAATAGGTTGTATAAATTATCAGAAAGTATTACCGATTTAGAAAAAATGAAGGTTAAAGTCCATCCGGAAGAGAAAGAAAGATTGCTAAAATCAAGTAATCAAGAAACTTTTCATTTTGGGATTTTTCATTTGAGTTTTTTGGAGCAAATAACGGAGAAAAATAATGAAAAAGCCATAGAAGAATTTTTTACTAATAAATATAAAGGTTATTTAGAAAGATATAGATTTATTATAATCACTACAGGTAGAGGACGAGAATGGTGGGGCAGTCTTAAAGATGAGTTAAAAAGGAAAATAAAATTTGTTCCTATAGAAAACCTTGAGAAATGCTTTGAAGATGCAAAATTACTTACTCCAAAGACACCTTGTGGGGGAGTAAAATATGCATTGGTTAAGACAATCTTTGGTTCATAGGGGGTCTAAATATGGCTAAATACTTTATAATGATTGGATATGCTGATATATGGGAGAAGATTTGTAAAAAGTTTTTTTGGGGGGGCAGTGGAGAGGCAATTTCAGAGGGAACAAAGAAAGATAATGAATATACTTTATTCTTCATTCAAGCAGCTATGGAATTGCGATTGGACAGCTTAGAAAGTATGTTTAAACAAAAGAAGATTAATCAAAAGGATGAGATAATAATTTTTGCCCATGAATATGGCGGGAGAGGGCACCCAGGTGTAACAAAGGAGACATTAGAGAAACTAAAGAACAATTTTAGTAACCTTAAGTATTTGCTTTTTTCAACAGCTAATAAAGAAGCCTATCCTGTGCAGTTATTAGAAAAACTTAACGAAAATACTGATAAAATTTCAGAAAATCTTCCTACTTGGGAAGAATTAAAAAAAGAAGTTAAAAAAAAGGACATGCTTGAACTCCTCCACCGCATTGCCCACCTTTTCCTGCCACTTGATATTGATTTGATGGGGATTTGTGAGGTGTTGAAGGAAAATAGAGAGACCGATGCTGAAAATTACTTTAAAGAAGCTTTTATGGTGAAAGAAAACGATCGAGAAATATTAAAATCCCCTGCATATATAATCGATGAAAAATTGAAAAAAATCGAAAACGGAGATGTCTTTAAAGATTTGAATTTTGATGATAAAATTAAAAATGATATAAAAGAATGCATCAAAAAGCCTGCGGATGGTCTCGAAATAGAAAAAATAAAAGAACAACTTAAAAGTAGCGATTTTAAGGACTTTCAAAAGACTTTTGGGCAATACGACCCTGAGCAAAATCCTTTCCACCAATGGTTCTGCGGGGTGATGGAGGAATTGGAAAAATTTAGGGCTAATTACACTTCAAATTAAAAAGTAAAAAACGGTGGATATTTATAATCTCGAAAGTTCATTGAAGGATTGTTTTGGGCAGACATGAAATTAAACTTTGATAAGTAGAGATTAGAAAGGAGGAGCATTATGTCTGTTCTTGGTAAAAGAGAAATTCTTAATCTCATAAGAAAAAAAGAAATAATTATCGAACCATTCAGGGAAGAGTTCCTTAAAGGTAACCTCCTAGACCTGCATATAGGCAACGAATACAGGAAACAGATAAAAACTGAGTTAAGATGGGACCCCAGTAGCTTTTCCCTTGACCAAGTAATGGTTGTAGAAGCAATTCCATTGAAAGATAAATTTTCGGTTCCTTCTGGAGAATTTGTTATTGTCGAAACTATGGAAACTATCGCTCTTCCCGATTGGATTATGGCACAGATTGTGGGGCGAATTTCACTCAGTGTGCTTGGAATCCTAACACAAGGAGGGATTCTCCATGCCGGCTCAAAAGGGAAAAGAATGGTTATGATATCTAATTATGGAAATTTTAATATCTCATTTCAAAAAGGAGACATCATAGCCCAATTGATGTTTTTGGAAGTGAAAGGAGGAGAAAAAATCGATTACCCAGTAATTGAGGACCTAAAGGGAAAAGAATTTAGAATTCATTAGAGATTGACAAGTTAAAACTATAGATGAAGAAGGAAAGCATGGTTTTATCCATTCCTAAAAAGTTGAAAAATCTATAGGGAAAAGCAATAAGGAGTAAAAAATGATCAGTGTAGCAATATCTTTCGAAGACGAAAACAAAGGTAGGGGATTGGTTATTGCCGCTGATAGGGGGATAAATCTTTTCCCTAACTTGGAAGTGGAAACAAGGAATTTTAAATTTCTTTCTACAAAACCTCCTATTGTTTTGAGTGGTTATGCAGCTACTACACAAATTTTGGAAGATTTTACCCGCCAGTTTTATTATTTTTTGCGTGACGAAGAAATTAAAAACTGCATGGAACTAAGAACAAAAATACCCATGTTATTATCCCTTTATCGACAGATGGAAAAATTCTACAGCCAAGATAAAAGCGGAATATTAGCGGAATTTATAGTAGGCATGAGTGATGAGGAAAATGACGCTCAAATATATTATTTCAATATTTATCATAGGGGTGGAGTTGCGATTGAAGACATAAGTTTGACCACAGGGTATGTAGTTACAGCTTATGGTATGGAAGAGGGAACTCTTCTGTTAAAAGAAATCCTTGAAGAAATCCCCTCCCAAAGACAAGCTTTAGAATTATCCCTTATTCTTTTCCAGGTATTTTCAGAAAGAAAGTTTTTGGTGAGTGATAAGGTAGATGTATGCATCTTAGGTCCAGGCGCGAAATTAACAATCCTTCCTGACGAAAAACTCGAAGAGGAAGGTATTAGAGGACACCTTGAGAAAAGATGGGAGGCATTAATGGAAATCCTTAAGAATGGTATTCTTATGCCAAAGCTACTTCCATGGTCTTTAAAATATTTCTTAAAAAATAAAATATAAAACAAACAAAGGAGGAGAAATGAGTCTGGTTGCGGGTATTTTAACTAAGGAAGGTGTGGTTATAGCAACAGATAAAGCTATTTTTTCTCCAACAAGTATTAGAGAATGTGAGGGGAAGATTGCAAAAATAAAACAATTTCCTGTTTTTATTGCTCTTGCAGGGAAGGTGCATGAAATAGATCGTTTTGAAATAAGACTTAATTCCTATATTCAAAAATACATAGAAGATGAGGAATTTTCCGTTGATGCTCTGGAAAATATTATTCTTTCTAAAAAAGTGCAAGAAATGGGGGATTTTACTTCTATAGATGGAATTCTTGCTTCCACAGATAGAAAATCATCTAACCTTTATTATTTGGTAATTGAGAAGAGAGATAATGGTTCACCTATTGCCTTTGGAAAGGCAATAAAATTTGACTGTTCAGGCATAGGTAGGGACTTGGGAAGTTCCTTTCTATTAGAATACTTAACAAAGGGAAAAACTTTACCTGAAAGGAATACTGCTGCGAGAATGCTGGCAGTAGCAAACTATGCAGTAAGCAAAATAAATAAGGCTGTTTCCCCTACCATAGAAATAATCGCCTTAGAAAAAGGAAGGCTTGGAAAATTAGATAATGTGAGTAAATTTAAGCTCTTACGCGAAGCCATAACTATCTGGAAATACTGGTGTTACTGGTTTAAGATAACATCTATTCATCCGAATATATCGGAAAAGTTCATTACATGGGTTTTCAATGAAAATTATGAGGAAGAGTATAAATCAGTAAGAAAAAGAGGCAATTTAGCAATAATAATTGATGATATGTATAGCAAGCAGGAAAGACGATACGCTCATCTCCTTGAGGCCTTGAGAGAGAGCGAAATGGAGGTTGAGGTCATTTCGAAAATTAACAAAATAAAAGACATACTTATGAACAAAGCTCAACAATTAGGAATGATAATTTTAGATAAACGATTGAAAGGAAAACTCACCCCTTCTTTGAAAATTATTGAATTTATAAAAGATAACATGTATCACATTCCGATAATTCTTGTGGCCAGAAGGATTTCGGAAAGACAATTAAGCCGCTTTATTGAATTCGGAATTGATGCCTTGCTTCTTAAAGATGATTTCCCGAACAAGGAAAAGGTTCATGAAGTTCTAAGCTATATAAAAAGTGAAAAAGAGCTCCTATGGCAATGGGATAAACTTTTCTGATAAAATTTTTATATCGAATGCGAAAATTTAAGCTAAGATTTGGAGGTATAATCATGGATGCGAACAATACCTCAACCGTCGATAAAAAATCTTTTATAAGGCGCTACGCTAAATATGTTTTGGGATTGGTGGAACCTAAACCAATTATAATAATTCCAGGGGAGGATTTCGATTGGAAAAATTTTATTGATAACCTTTTTAAGAACCCTTCGTTTGTTTTTCTCACTGGTTCAAGAGAAAATATTGAGAAGGAAATTAAAGATGGAGTAAATAATATTAAGGATTTTAAATATTTTTATGATATTTTTCCTGAGATTTGCGCTTATATACCCGCCCCTTTTAAACCTTCCTGCCTAAACAGATTAGATAAAGGAGTTCTTGATAAAGTCCAATCATTAATATCAGAATTAAGAAATACTTATTATAATATTAAAAGTAAAATTAAAGGAAGAAAATTCCCAAAAAATTTTTCTGAATTTTTGAAAGATGCTGGCGATTATTTTGGAGCAGGAGTTGAGGAAAGAGAAAGGGTTAGCCACGGGAAAAGTAAAGAAAAACAGGGACTAAGGAAACTAAAGATTCAAATAGCAAATCTTTTAGCTGGAATTGCGAGAATGAAATTAATGAAATTAAGGCAGAATGAGAATAAGAATGAGAATAAGATAAAAGTGCTTTTGATTGATAATAATCCTGAAAAAGATATTGCAGAAATAGATGAGAGATATAGCGGATTATTTGAAAAAGCACTTACCATTGAAGAAGTGTTTAAATTGATGGAAGATTCATTAGAGACCTATTTTTATGAGTACAAGGAAAACATGAAAGATATTCTCTCATACAAAGAGTTCTTAAAAGACTTGAAAAAAATGAAAGAAGAAAAGAAGACAGAAATTAAAGTGAAATGTAGAAAAGTAGAAGAAGATGGATATAGCACGGAGATTATCTCTTCATTTGACCTAATTCTTGTGGATATGTACCTGGGGGAAGAACAACCGGATGGAATCGAGATACTCAATAATCTTACAGAGGTCTGTCCAGAAGTTCCTGCTTTCGTCTTGAGTATAAGCGATGATTTTGAGGTTATCCATAAAGCAGCAAAAGCCGGGGCAGATTACTACATTATAAAAAATCAAGTATTTTCTCTTCCCTTTGTATATTACAAATATCTGGAGAATGTGGGAAAAATCTTAAATTGTTTTCAAGATGAGAGTTATAAAAGAAATCTTTTAGGGAACATACGTTACTGGCATTTCAAAAAGAATCTTTTATGGTTTGGTGATAAATGCTATCATATGATTGATCACTCCTTCAAGCACACGCTCGATGACTGGAATCATTTAAATCAAGTATTGGTGCCTTTAATAAATAAACGCAGTAAAAAGAAATTTTTCAAAAAATATTGGGATAGAGATAACGATGAAAATGGAAATGATGATGAAAATAATAAGGAGTTAACTGATGAACTACTTTACTCATTTTGTATGGCTATTTGGCTTCACGATATAGGACACAAAGGTTCCTCACATCACGGGGAACCTCATCTTATTAGGGATAATCACGGTTACATTGCGGGCGAGTTGATACTTAAATATCCTGAAGTATTTAATATTATAGATAAAGATAACTATTACAAAAATTTCGATTTTTCAGATGTTTCTGCTGTTGAGGCTGTTTATGGAAGAAATAGAAAAGGACTAACCCTTTATGAAATGATTGCATTGTTTGCCATGTACCATAAAAGCAATGCTCCTATAGCTGAAGAAAGCTATATAAGACTTCGTGGTTCACATAAAAGAATACCTATCGATTATTATAAAAATAAGGAGCCTAAGCCTGAAAATATCCTTACTCTTGAGAAGATATTGGAAAGAAGGGACCCAACAATTAAGGAGCCATTTTTAAGGCTCACAGCACTTTTCAGATTTATCGATAGTATCGATATACGCGCAATCCGTGTTGGTGATATTACTGAAAGAGAACTCAAGGAAAAAGTAATCATGAATGATAAAAGATATCAATACAAAAAACTCGCGCGTGAAGTTAAAAATTTATCCCATTATTATACTAAGGACCCGTTAAAATCAGCACTATTTGTAAAATTATTTTACGATGATATTATTGATAAAATTGAAAACGGCGAGCTTACTTCATTTTTATTGTCAGAAAAACTAATAGAAGACCCTGAAATATTGGAGAATTATAAGGCGCTTGTTGATTATGCAGCTTTTATTGCTTTACAACCCGAACATTTTGATTTACATTCAAGTGTTAAAGATGTGCAGTTCATATATATAAAAGATGACCATCTACTAATAACATTAGTAACCGATAAGGATAAAGAATCATTGGAGAAGAATAAAGTGAGAGAACGAGGTCGCAAAGAACAAACTTTATACGAACGATTAATAGGAGAAGAAAATTACATCTTCAAAGAGATAAAGGATGTAGAACAATATTTAAAATGTTTCTTTTCTTATATTACAGTGAGACTTCAACATGAAACTGATAAATTTCCCGCAGTAACTAAGAAAAGAGTCTTAAAGTGATAATCTATGGTACCATAAAATTTGTTGGAAACGATTAAAATATTTTGTTGTTATGACAAAAAAACTGAAAATAACAATATTAACAGGAAACGATGAGTTGAACATATCGTTGAAGAACTATATACGATTCGTTCTTACTAATATGATTAGTCAGATTTATATCGCAAAATTGGGCAAACCAGAAACAATTAATGTTAGTATGCTCGACTCTGATATATGGATAATAGAGGCTTTTAATCCTGAAGACCCGACTAATCCTGAGGGTTTTAGAACAGCTAAAAAATTAGCATCGAGAACGAAATCCCTTCTGCTTTTTGTAGACATGCCTTACGAAGACTTCTTTAAAAACTGCAAATTTTGTCTAAAATTACCATCTGAAATCCGATTAAAAAAGAAAATAATCGAGATAATAAATAGTCCAAAACCAACGATAAATGACTTTGAAACTCTTGAAAACGCATGCCCCAGATTAAAAAAGCAACCATCACACCACCACAGGAGGCAAGAAAATGGATAGCAATAATAATCTTCTAATAGAAATAGAACCCATTTTGCCAGAAAATTGCGAATCTGACTTAATTGAACTATCTAAATCGCTTAAACACTTCTTGAAGTATGTCGACCAAGTTGAAAGGAGAAATTATAAAATATTCATTATCCCTTTGTTCAACAATTGTTTTGACGAAAAAATTAATCAAGAAATAATAAACTTGATAGAACAAAAATGTAAAAAAAACAGCAATAATACTGGTATTCTTTTCCTTACAATGGAAAATCTTGCGCGAGGAGATTATCCTGACTCTAATTACAATAGAACGCGAGCTATAAGAGAATTCTTTGAAAGAACAACATCAGCTATTACAGCAAATTATAAAAACATTATAATGAAAATTTACGAATTAATACTAAAAATTGATTCTTTGTCATCCGAAAACAATAGTACACAAGGTGAAAAATCAAAATCAACAATTACATATTCAAATTTGGGAGGTGCGATTAAAAATTGGAAAGAACTGACCAAAGAGATTGAAAAAATCAAGTTAGAAGGAACAGATGTGGATTTACTTGAAATATCAAAGGAATATAATTATCAAAGTTTCCACGCTAAAACTGGACATTCGAGCTATAGAGAACTTTTAAAAATGGTAAAAGGAATAATTGATAGGAACAATTCA
>CAZSCZ010000092.1:0-9359 GCA_964605455.1 uncultured Spirochaetia bacterium | reverse complement strand
TTATCCCTACAGATAGGGATAATGCAAAACTTTGTATAGTTTCTTGGTAATATTTTTAGTTTTTTTAAAAAACAAAAAATTATTATTTCTTTGCAGGTTTTAAGTAGGTAACAAACATACCTATTACCTACAAACTACATTTTAGACTGTTCGGAAACTATAACTTAAAACATACCTAAAATTATAAATCACACACTTTGAATTTACCTACTTTCTTTCAAAAGGCACAAAATTTTACTCATTCTCGCATCACATCCTGTGATGCTCCGAGGTCTCCGCCTATTTTGACCTCCTGTCAAAATTACGGCTCCGAAAACCGTAAAATTTTGTGCCTTTTCCCACTCAAATTACCGAACACTCTTATATTTTAGCAGGACTAAAGTCCTGTTTCTACATATTTTTAGAAAATCTGAATTGTTAAGTTTTATAACATATTGAACACTCAGGACTGTTAATACCAGTGAATTAAGAGTTTATCAATTTGTTATGCCATATCTATTCTATTCACAAACAGGATTGTCTGTGCTACTTTTCTATTTCATAATAAATTAAACTGCCTTAATACTTCTGCTACCTTACTGTCACTTTTTGATAGTTCTTTCATTGCTTCTATTAACTGCTTTAATTTCCCTTCCTTCTCTAACTGCTCTATTGTTTCTTCTTTTGCTCTTCTTATTATTGTTCGTCTGTCCCAGTATGCAAATCCTATTACTCCAAGTGTTAATGTAGTAAATATTCCTACTATTATCCACAAAAAAGTATATAACTGGTCAAACCGTTTATTCATATCATCAAAACGTTTATTCATATCATCAAAGCGTTTATCTACATTTTCAAAGCGTTTATCTGTATTTTTCATAAACATATTCAGGGTTGTTTCCAGACGTATTAACCTTTCTCTGTCCGCTTGTGTGAAATCACCAGCATCCAATATCTGCACAAATATCAATATAGTGAACAGAAAAATTACTATCTTTTTCATTGTTTTCTCCTATTTACAAAAATATCTAAGTTATACCTATTCTTTTCATTATTTCTCTTTATATAAAAATAATACTAACTTTGAAAACAACTGTCAGCTCTAATAACTATTCTTTCTGAATCTCATAATTTAAAATTTGAATCTTTTATTTTATGAAATTCTTTCTTTGCGCCAGAGAATCTTTGGAATAAATTAAGAAATTTGATATACTCATCAAGAGTAATATCTTTCTTTTGATTTTTTCTAATAATGCAGAAATCTTCTTTCACGTTTTTAGATTTTACAAATTTAAGAATTTCTTCTTTCTCTTTTTTACTTATCTTTATCATATTTTTTCTTAAATTTTTTAAATTCTTTACTCATTTTAAAAAGTAAAAAGTACTGTTTTATTAGATTCCAATCAAGGCTCTCATTATATTTTTCTATGATTGCTTCAATATCAGCAAAATCTCTACTACGACGCGTTTCATCATTAGCTACAGCCTGAAGTTTGAAGCCTATAAAATCTTCAGGTGTAAGAACCTTTATCTTAAATTTGCCTTTAAAAACAGGAATTTCTATGGCTCTTTTCAAAGCTTCCCTTGAATACTTTCTGAAAGCATGTACAAAATCAATTTCACCGAAGAATTTCAAATCAGAAACAAATTGCGAAACATTTTTAGTTTTATAAACACAATTATAACCAAGTTTTTTCATTATATTCTCCACGGTATCAATAAAATCAGAGTGTATAAGAAAATCTAAATCCAGTGTAGCTCTAACTATTCCTAATGCTCCTAAACCAAAACCACCCATAAGTGCATATTTTATATTATTCTTTTCAAATTTCTTAATAATTATTGCTAAAACTTTCTTAAAATCCACTAACTTCTTCTTAAATTAATAACTAATTTATTTGCCTTAATACAATAATAAATCACATAAACAGCATAATTTTCCTTCTTTAAAGGAAAATTTACATAAATTTCTTCCTTGTGTTAAATACAATTCTTTATTTATACAAAAGCCATTCTGTTGTAAGTATTTATCAAATTCTCTTATTATCCTTTTTAAAATCTCTTTCACCTTATAATAACTTCTTTACTTCCTTGATTAAAAATTCTTTGATTTCTTTCCATTCAAACTCAAATCCCTGTTCTTTTTCTGCATCTTCAAAGTATATTAATGCTTTTAAAAATATCATCGGAGAAAATAAATCACCATATTTTTCTTTGGCAAAGGAAATCATTTTTTCAATTGTATAGCCTTCTTTTATCAAATGCCATATATCAAAAAAATCTTTTCTTGTACCTCTTTGAATTATAGCAACTGCTTTCATAGCAATTATATCTTCTATTGATGCTATATTTATTCCTTCTACCGCTTTCAATGGTCTTATAATAGGATATAAGTATTTAAAAAATGAGACTTTTACTTCATTTAATAAAAATATATATGTATCTTCCTTTTCATCTAAGGTTTTAAAATTTATCTTTTCATTTTTTAACAAATTATTTATTTTTACTTTCATTTTTTCTATATCAAACTCTTCTCCGAAAAAATCAAAATCATCAGAATACCTATGTTGAAAATATATTACAAGTGCTGTGCCACCAGCAAGATAGAAATTATCTGGTATCCCATATTTTACAACTATTTCTAATATCTCTTTTTGTTTCTTTGATATTCCTTTTAATTTCACAAATTGTTCTCCAGAAAAAAAGGGACCTTTTTTCAAGTTTATATGGATATTTTAATACAAATTCTTTTATTTTTTTTATTCCTATTCTTTTTATTAAATCTTTTATTTCGTCCAAATCTGCATAATTTAATATTCGGGAGAATACCTCTATATCTTTTAATGCTTCATCTTCAGATATATTTTTATCCCACAGATACTGTTTTATATTAATCATTTTATATGGAGAAATGCAAATCGTTATTAATTTTAACAATTTTCTTTAATAATTTTTTTGCATAGATTAGTATAACTGGTATTTAAAGTTTTATCAAACTCTTTAAGCCATTTTAAAATATAACTTTTATCATATTCAGAATTTTTTAATAAAATTTTCTTTACATCTTCTATATCCCGGGCACGATTTGCTACAATTTACAGCCTACCCTCCAATTATCATATACTTTATCTTTTCTTCCTCAAGCATTCTGGCTATCCTTTTTAAAGTTTTTTAAACACTATTAACTACTTTTGCTATATTTATTATATACTCTATATCTTCTAAGTTTCGCAAAAAATTTTGCGCATTAGATTTAATTAAATCCTGTTCAAATTTTTCACATATTTTTTTATCTTTTATCATTTTTTATAAAAATACTTTTCAGCACTTATTTACACTATTTATTAAGAGAAATTATAATCTTTAATTTTATTTTTTATATTTTCAAATATTCTTTCAATAGAATTAACAAATGTATTTTTTATTAAAAGATATATTTCGTATGCATCATCTTCATTATAGATATGAACAATTAGATTCTTTTTATTTACCATTAATGGAAAAATATCCTGGTCCCCTTCGTCAACTAAATCTAATTTATAAGCTTCTTTGAAACAACTCAACAGCGTATTGCATTTAATTCCTTCAGTATATAATATTTCTTTTAATAATTTACATAGACTCTCAAATGTATATTCAAACCTTTTTGTTACTACTTCTACTAAAATTTCTTTCTCATATTTCTCTTCAAAAACTTTGCTACAGGCTTCTTTTAGTTTTTTATATGCTTTTTCAAATTTTCAAAAGTTCGTTGCAATTTTTCCCTATATGCCATATTTTTATCTCCTTGTCTAATACCCCATCTCTTACATTTTCTGAAATTTCATTAAAATTAACAAGGTCAATATCTATCAAAAATTTGCTGTTTAATTCTTCTTTTATCTCCAAAAATTCTATGTTCCTCATCTTTTGGTTATATAAAATTCCAATATCAATATCTGAACCTCTATTGTAGGTATTATTTTGCATAAGAACCAAATAGAAATATTATACATTCATCTTTGTTTATTTTATTTAAGATTATTTTTAATATTTTATCTTTATATTTTCTGGTATCCATAATGGAACTCATTTTATTGTATTTCTTGCAGCATAATTGAACGCAAAAAAATATTTTTCCCAAAAATCATCAGATGAGCCATAGATATTATCAAAATAGAAATAGTCTATTAACAGTTCCCTTAATCTTGTAAGTTCTTTAAGATGTTTTCTGTTTTTAGAATCTTCAATTGTCAAATACAAAAGTTCTAATGCTCTTTCCACAGCTTTGATACTATATTCATAATTTTTTCGTTTACGCCAGTTTATTGCTCTCCCAATCTCTGCACCTATATTAGCCATCTGTTCACAAAATCTGAGTTTAAACCATCTACCACTGGCTAATTCTTTATGTATAAAATTTTTCATCGTTCAACCAGCTTATTTACAATTTTTACAATTTTTTCTCTAATTTCTGGATTATCAACTCCACGAGTTTTATTGCCCATTGATGGCCGTAAATTTATAATAGAATCAAATTCTATCCATTCATCAGTTTCAATTTCAGGATAT
Source organism: uncultured Spirochaetia bacterium (assembly GCA_964605455.1). Classification (GTDB taxonomy): domain Bacteria; phylum Spirochaetota; class JAHITG01; order JAHITG01; family JAFGFC01; genus CAZSCZ01. The sequence continues at coordinate 4,829 of CAZSCZ010000092.1, read as the reverse complement.
AGATTTATCCCCCACAGGTTTTGTTGCTTAGAACCATTCTCTAACAATAATGCTTCTTCATCAGAATGCAGTTCTCCATCTATAGCCATTATTTCTCTTTCCACATCCACTACTGCTTTTACTAAATTCCCAAAACTTTTAGCTGCGATATCTTTAAGTTCTTTGATCGAAATTTTATCTTTTACAATCTTCATTCTTATGAAAAGTTTTAATCTTTCACTTTCTTCAATAAATATTTCAAGTCTTCCATATCCTTTGGACGATTTAATCTCTTTTTATTCTCAATTAATTCTTTTATTCCAATGAAAAATACAGGAAATCTTTTATTCATAAAAAAATATATCAATATCTTCGGTAACTCTTGCATATCCATAATATATTACTGCTTCTCCACCTACAATTACATATCTAACTGAATAGTTGGCAAGCAAAAATAAAAATTCTTTAACATCATTTGAAAAATAATTATCTATTATCATCTGAATTTAATTTGTAATATTCACGCACATCCGGGACATCTTTTTCATACACTCGTTCTTTTAATCTCTTAGCTATGCTCTGTCTTTCCTCTGGACTCATTCTAATATTCTGCTGAATATCCCAATCTTCTGCTTCTTTAAAATTCTTTGCCTTATTAACTATTTTTTCCATATTTAAATGATTCTAACTTTATTATCTTTTAATACATACTTTTTTCCACAGGCAGGACATTTTCCATTATTATTATCAAATTCAATTTTAACGCCGCACTCGCACACCCATCCTATCTGTCTTGCGGGATTACCAACCACAAGCGCATAATCTGGCACATCCTTTGTGACTACTGCGCCTGCTCCAACAAATGCTGCCCTGCCAATTGTATGGCCACAAACAATTGTAGCATTTGCTCCAATAGTGGCACGCTTTTTGACAACTGTTTTTTTATATTCATCTTTCCTCTCAATATGACTTCTCGGATTAATTACATTTGTAAATACACAGGAAGGTCCACAAAATACCTCATCCTCCAGTATAACTTCATCATATACAGAAACATTATTCTGTATTTTTACTCTATTCCCTACAACTGCTCTTTTATCTATATACACATTCTGACCGATAATACAATTTTCACCTATCTGCGCGCCTTTCATAATATGAGAAAAATGCCATATTTTTGTCCCTTTTCCAATTATCGCACCTTCCTCTACTACTGCTGTTGGATGAACAAAATATTTTTTATTTGTTAACTTTGAGATGTGTTTTGGTTCTTTCTTTAAAAATTCCTTTGCTATTTTTAAAAATTTCAACACCTGCAACCCCTCTTCTCCATCTGTAATAGGCTTTTTTCGGCTTCAATTAAATATAAAAATTGTTTACACTCTTCCATTAATGGCTCTGATTCCTCTATTTTCACAATATAAGGTTTTGCTTTTTGTGCAACAGGAATCTTATTTATCCATTCTATTTTATGTTCATATAAAAATAATTTTTCTTTACTCACATCATCAAAAACAGTCATCTTTTTGTTACCTACAATCACCAATTTTTGTTCTTTAAACGGGTGAAGCCAAGAAACAAAAATATGACCATTAATTCCATTTACTCAACTTCTAATGCCAATGGTTTTTCTACCAATACATTTTTGTTATGTAATAGGGCATTCTTTGATATTTTATAATGATACGAAAATCTTTTTTATATTCTTAGACTTCACAAATCTAAAAATTTCTTCTTTTTCTTTTTTACTTAATTTTAGCATATTCTCTTTTATACTCTCTTAAAATAACATCCTTTATCTGATACGATGCCCTGCCGTCTCCATAAGGATTTTTTACTTTTGCCATTTTAATATATCTTCGGGGATTATATAGCATCTTTTCCACCTCTTTTACTATTCTGATTTTATTGGTTCCAACGAGTATTGCTGTCCCTTTCGTAATCCCCTCTGCCCTTTCAGTTACATCTCTCATTACAAACACAGGTTTTCCAAGCGATGGTGCTTCTTCCTGAATACCACCTGAATCTGTTAAAATAAGCCAGCAGTTTTTCATTAAATATAAAAAATATGGATAACTTAATGGTTTTAGAAGATGAATATTTTTTGTATTACCAAGAATCTTTTTTACAGGTCTTTGAACATTGGGGTTTAGATGTACCGGATAAATTATTTCTATTGTATCTTTATATTTTAGGGCTATCTCTTTTAATGCATTACATATACTTCTGAACCCTTCACCAAAACTTTCCCATCTATGACCTGTAACTAAAATTATCTTTTTGTTGAAATTCAGAAATTTAAAATATTTTTTATATTTTTCCTCATTATTTTTTATTAATTTTAATCCCAATTGTAGTGCATCAATTACAGTATTTCCAACTATATATATATTTTCTTTAATTCCTTCTTTCACTAAATTCTGTTTTGCTTTTTTTGTTGGAGCAAAATGGTAATCAGCAATATGAGATATAAGAACTCTATTTATCTCTTCAGGAAATGGTGCAAATTTATTAAAGCTTCTCAAACCTGCTTCAATATGAGCCACTTTGATTTTTTTATAAAACCCTGCAAGTGCACCAACAAAAGCAGTGGTTGTATCACCTTGCACAAATATTATATCAGGTCTGGATTTTACTAAAACTTTATTTAACTTTTTTATCCCATTGGATGTGATGTCAAATATTGACTGATTATATTTCATAATATTTAAATTAAAATCTGGCTCAATTTGGAAAAAATCCATCACTTGCTTTAGCATCTCTTTATGTTGTGAAGTTATACATATCTTTACATTAAACTTGCTTCTTTCTTTTTGAAATACTTTAATTAATGGAGCTAATTTTATTGCCTCAGGACGTGTGCCAAATATGAATAATAAACTTTTTTTACTCATTTTTATAACTTTTCACCTGGTATCCCATATTTTACAATTATTTCTGATATCTCTTTTTGTCTCGTTGGGATTTTTTTAATTTCACAAATTGTTCTTCCACAAATTGACCCTTTAATGTATCATAAATTACACAATATAATTATATTAATACTTAAATAACAATCTCACAATAAATGAAACTGATGTAATACTTCTGCTACTTTTCCATTTACATATAACCCAAGGCACGTAATTTTTGCATCATATAAGCTGATTCTTTATCCTGAGCGCGTCCACTTCTCTCTGATACTTTAGTGGTTTTTAATTCTTCTATTATTTTATCCATATTTTTTTATTGCTTCTTTTAAAGCATTTGTTTTTAATTCTGTACAACAGGTAAACTTCCCTTTCTCAGGTCCCATCCCTTTTTTAATTGCTTCTTCATTTCTATGTACAATTAAATTTAAATTCCATATCTTAGCATATTTATCCCTAAATTCATATATCTCTTTAAATTTATACCCTGTATCAATATGAAGTATTGGAAAAGGAATTTTTCCATAAAATGCTTTTCTTATAAGCCATAAAAGTGTTGTTGAATCTTTTCCTATAGACCAAAGCATTGCAACTTTTCTAAATTGATAATATCCTTCTCTTATAATAAAAATTGATTGATTCTCAAGTTTTGATAAATGGTCCATTTTTCTACTCCAGATTTAAATATTCTTTTTTATTTCATTTATAAATTTATTTACAATATCATAAATGTTTATAAACTTCTTATAAATTATATGATGGTCCAGATATAAATAATCATGAACAAGAACATTACGAAATCTTGCTAAATCTATCAATTGCTCTTTCAAATCTTCTGAAATCTTATTATTTCTACAAAGTATCTCAGGTATTTCTGCATAATAATCAGGTCTTTTTAAATTGGACTCACTTATAATCATTTCGCCAATATTAAGTATTAATTCTATTATAAGGTGAAGCTTTCTATCTACAAGGTCATAAATCTTCCAATTACTAACAAATTCTTCTTCTGAAACATCTTTAAGCTCTTCTAATTAAGAAAGATAAATTTTAAGTTTTTCAATATATTTAGCAATTCTATCATTATCCATAAAGTATCTCTTTTGTATGTTTTTTTATAAATGGCAAAAAATCAAGATATTCCATAACCGCTCTTACTTCAAAATCAATCATCATTTCCTTTTCTCTGTAATAAATTATCTTTCCTTCTTTTATAACACGATGTTTAAGCATTGGTGGAGCATCGTTTAAAATTAAAATATCTATATTATCTGTCTTTAATATTCGTCCGAGTTCTTTCATCAATTTTATCTTCAAATCAAATTTTTCATATCTATTTAGTGAACTACTAACATAAACTGCTATATCTACATCACTCAATTTTCCAGAGTTACCTCTGGCAAGTGAACCAAATATATATGCACAGATTATATTATTCGATTCTAAAATAGGAGGAAATTCTTTGAATATATTATTAAGTATCTTCTTATTCTTCATTATTAAATGCTTCCAGTATATTTTTTCTAACCTCTTCAATATTAAGAATTCCTTCTGTGTTTATATTCATTCCACAAATAAATGCATCATCGTAAGTATGCATCCCATTCAATGCTGTATTTTCAAAAATTTTATTTGTATCAATACGTGCTTTTAAATCATAACCATTAACAGGATGTGCAATTATATCTGCTGCATTTTCAAGATATGGTCCTGAATAAATTTCCTCTCTGTAAAAAACTTTATCAATAATTTTCTCACCTGTCTGTGGATGTTTAAATTCTAATAACTTATCTCTTATCATTTCTCTTATTTCCTCATATTTCTCTTCTTTAACACTTCCTTTCTCTTCTCGTCCTTCAAGATTTATATAAATTCTACCCGGAATTAAAGAAAATTCAATCTCTCTACCTAATTCATTTGAACTTTTTTTAACTTCTTCTA
>CAZSCZ010000091.1:0-9381 GCA_964605455.1 uncultured Spirochaetia bacterium | reverse complement strand
TTATTATATTATAAAAGGATTCATTAAAAATGGGGGTAATTTTTCAACACCCTTTTTTTTAAATTGACAAATGAAAAAATTTTTATATAATTTGAGAGTATTCGGTAATTTGAGTTAGAAATAATTTCCGAACACTCTTTAAATTTTTCAGGAGGTATAATGTAATGAAAATAAGTATTATTATACCACTTTATAATGAACGAGAAAGCCTAAAAGAACTCTATTCAAGGATAATGAAAAATATTAAAAGAAAATATACATATGAAATAATATTTATTGATGATGGAAGCACAGATGGTTCTTTTAAAGAATTACTATCTTTAAAAAGGAAAGACAAAAATTTAAAGATAATAAAATTCAGGCGAAATTATGGAAAATCAGCAGCACTTGATGCAGGATTTCGGATAGCAAAAGGAGATTATATTATAACAATGGATGCTGATCTACAGGACGAACCTGATGAGATCCCAAATTTAATTCACAGTTTAAAAAATTCAGAATACGATGCAATTTCTGGGTGGAAATATAAACGTAATGACCCATTTATTAAAAAAATCAGTTCAAAATTATTTAACTTTGTTGTCCGTATATCAACTGGCGTTAAACTTCATGATATGAATTGTGGTTTAAAAATTTATAAAAAGAGAGTTATTAAAAATTTAAAACTATACGGTTCAATGCATAGGTTTATTCCTGTTTTACTTTCACTTGATGGATATAAATTTGGAGAGATAAAAGTAAAACATAATCCACGAAAATATGGAAAAACAAAATTTGGACCAAGTAGATTTATTATTGGTCTTTTGGATTTTTTTACTGTGATGTTTTTGATGAAATTTATGAGAAAGCCATTACATCTTTTTGGAAGTATAGGGCTCATTTGTGAAATTTTTGGAGGAATTGCAGTTGCATATATTATTATTTTAAAAATTTTGTATGGCACAATAAAATCCAGACTGCCTCTCCTAAATTTTGGGGTGCTTTTAGTAGTTGTAGGTATGCAATTTATTTCCATTGGACTTTTAGGTGAACTTTTAGTTAATCGTGAATTAAAAAAACAGGAATATAATATTGAAAAAATAATATAAAATTTTCAATGTAAATGGATTAAAATGTAAGTGTGGATAGTAATTGAATGAAAAATAAATTATATGAGTATGTAAAATATTTTAGTGAAGGGATTGGTCCAAGACTTACTGCTTCTGATGGAGAAAGACGGGCAGGAAATCATATTGTTTCACAACTGGAAAGCCTGGGATATACACCATTAATTGAAAAATTTAAAACTCCGAAATCTCCTTATGAAATTTATCAATTTGTTTATCTTACAGGCTTTCTTATATGCATATCATTTTTAAAATTTAATTTTTATTTAAAACTTTTTCTTATTTTAAGTGAAATTTTTTTAATTTTATTTTTTTATTTTTAATTTATATTTATACATACTCCACTATTTAAATTTTTTAAAAGATACGATTCAAAAAATATTTTTGTAAAAATTCCTGCTAAAGAATCAGTAAAGACACGAATAATAGTTACAGCACATATTGATTCTGCTACCGCTTCAATCTTATTTTTACCGAAATTTGTTAAATATTTAGCTAAGCAGATACAACTTTCTTTTTTGAATTTTATTCTTCTGCTTCTTGTAAGTATAATTTCTTTATATTACTCAAACATAATTCTGAATATACTTTTGTCCATTATAGGCGCTATTAACTTCATTGGGTTTATAATTACATTTCATTCTGAGTATATTGCAAAACCAACAAATGGAGCAAATGATAATGCTTCAAGCATAGCGATACTTCTTGGGTTAGCAGAACATTTTTCAAAGAAAAGATTTAATAACAAGGAAATATGGTTAGTTTTTACTGGTGCAGAAGAGGCAGGATGTATTGGAATTTATGAGTTTTTAAAAAAGCATAAGAAAAAAATAGATAAAGATACATATTTTATTGTGCTTGACTGTACAGGCATTGGGATACCTGTATTTATTAGAAGTGAAGGGATGTTAAAAAAATATAAAAGTGACCAGCATCTTTTAAATATATTAGAACAATCTGCAAAAGAATTGGATATAAAATACCAAATTCAGGACTTACCAGTAGGATATACTGAAATGGAAGTGATAAAAAATTTTGGATATAAAACAATAGCAATAGGTGCAGCAAGCGAAAACCCGAATGATATCCCAAAGTGGCATCAGATAGATGATGTAATTAGATATATTCAACCATATACTTTATTAAACATATTCAGATTAGTATCTTATACTATTGAGATGCTTTGAGAAATTGCCAAATAGCTTAAAGAAGGAGTTGACAAAGAAAATATAAATAAATATATTTATCTTATAAAAGCAGAACAAATAATATGAAAAATAGTGTAAAATTTTTTATTTTATTTTATTTTTCTCTTGCTTTAAATGGCATAGCTGGAAGTAAAGAAAAAATTGTTTTTAATACAGAGTCTTATAATTTTGGGAAGCTCTCACAACATCAGAAAGTCAGCACAGTATTTTATTACACAAATAAAAGTAATAAGATAATAAATATAAAAAAAGTTCATACTACCTGTGGTTGTACTGTTCCTGAAATTTCAAAAAAGAGATTAAAGCCAAAAGAAAAAGGTAAAATAAAAGTAACATTTAATACAGGTTCATTTAAAGGCAAAGTAATAAAAACAATATATTTTGAAACAGATCCACCTATATTACCTTATCCTAAAATAAATATTAAAGCAACAATAATACCAGATATTTATCTTGAGCCAGAAATTTTATCAATTTTAAAAATTTCGCGTAGCAAGCCACTTAAGAAAAAAGTCAAAATATTATCAGGTAAGTTTAAAAACTTTAAAATAAAAAATATTACATATAATAAAGAATATATGAAAATAATAACAAAGAGATATATAGATACCAACCAAAATTTATTCGGTTATATTATGGAGATAACAATTTATCCAGACAAAATTAAAACAAGCTACTTAAATGAAGAGATAAAAATTAAAACATCTATAAAATCGTCAAAATATCTATCACTTTTTATCTACGGTTATATACAATAACTCTATGTAAAGAGTATCGCCACTACAGGATATAAATAGGGATAGATGGAGTCCCTTAAATATACAAAATTTACTCGCAGGAGGAATTATTGTGAGTAAAATTATAGATGGCAATAAAATTTCTACCAAAATTCTGAAAAATCTAAAAAAAGAAATTTCAGAATTAAAAACGAAATATAGAAAAGTTCCTCATCTATCTGTTATTCTTGTAGGGGATAACCCTGCTTCTCAAGTTTATGTAAATATAAAGAAGAAAAGAAGTCAAGAGATTGGAATGGAATTTTCTCTATATAAATATCCTGAAAATGTTTCAGAGAAAGTTCTTATAAAAACAATAAAAAAATTAAATAAAGATAAGAAAATAAATGGAATAATTGTTCAACTTCCTTTACCTAAGCATTTAAATGAGCGGAAGATACTTGATGAAATTTCATTAGAAAAAGATGTTGATGGACTCACAACTAAAAATCTTGGAGCATTATTTTCAGGGACACCTTACTTTATTCCGTGCACTCCTGCAGGAATTATTGAATTGATAAAAAGTACCAGGAAAAATATCACAGGAAAAAAAGCTGTGATAATTGGGAGAAGTAATATCGTAGGCAAGCCTTTGTCTATATTATTACTAAACGAAAATTGTACAGTAACAATATGTCATTCAAAAACAGCAAATTTAGAAAAAGAGATAAAGCAAGCAGATATACTTATTGCTGCTATTGGTAAACCTGAATTTATTAAAGGAAAATGGATAAAAAAGGATGCAATAGTTATAGATGTAGGAATTAATCGCATAAAGGATAATTCTTTGCCCAAAGGTTACAAGCTTGTAGGTGACATTGAGTTTACCACTGCTCAGAAAAAAGCTTCTTTTATAACTCCAGTTCCAGGTGGAGTGGGTCCTATGACAGTAACAATGCTTCTAAGAAATACAGTAAAATCTTTCAAAAAGAAACTTATTTAGAAATTTCTTTTTCTATGTTATCTATTTTTTCTTTAGCATCATTTATAGCAGATTCTGCTCTCATACGTTTCTCTTCTGCAATTTTTCTTGCGTTTTCTGCAACTGATTTTGCCTCCAAAGCTTTTTGCCAGGCTGTTTTATAATCCTTCTTAGCTTTCGCTTCTTCAGCTTCTTTTAAGAGTTGTTCTGCTTTCAAAAATTCTTCTTTTACTGCAACATCAGCTTTTATACTTTTTGCTTGTTCTAATGCCTGTTTACTTTCATTTAAGGTCTTTTCAGCATATTTTGGAGCAGATTTTTTATATGCTTCTTCAGCTTTAGATTGTGCTTGCTGGAAATATTCCAGTGCTTCTTTATTTTTTCTGCTCTTCTCAGGCTCCATAGTTTGCTCCCCTTTAGCTAAAAATTCCTGTGCTTCCTGATATTCTTTAGGGGCAAATTCTTTAGCATTTGCTTCTTCAGCTTTGGCAAGTGTAGCTTTTGCTTTTTCTAAATCCTGTGTTGGTGGTTGAATTCCACAGCCTGCAAATAAAATAGCTAAACTAATCAATATAAACATTTGCTTTTTCATAGTCGCCTCCTTGTTTTAAATTTTAAAATATGTTTTTATATCATTTACTTTATCCGTTTTTTCCCATAGAAATTCTTCTTCTTCTCTACCAAAATGGCCATATACAGAAGTTTTTCTATATATTGGTCGTCTTAAATTCAATGTCTCAATTATAGACTTCGGTGTCAGATTAAAGACATCTTTTATCATTTTTTCTATTTTTTCATCAGGAACAATTCCGGTTCCAAATGTATCAACAGTTATAGATATTGGTTCAGCGACACCAATAGCATAAGAAATACAAACCTCGCATTTTTCTGCGATACCAGCAGCAACAATATTTTTTGCAATATATCTCATCATATATGCACCTGAACGGTCAACTTTTGTTGGATCTTTCCCACTGAAACAACCTCCACCATGTCTGCTATAACCACCATATGTATCAACAATTATTTTTCTACCAGTTAAACCACAATCACCCTGCGGTCCACCTATTACAAATCTTCCTGTGGGATTTACATATATTTTTGTATTATCATCAAACATAGAGGATGGCACTACAGGTTTAATCACATTTTCCACTATAATGGACTTAAGTTCTTCAACCTCTATGCTTGGCGAATGTTGAGTAGAAATTACTATTGCATCTATTCTTATAGGTTTTCCATTTTTATATTCAACTGTAACTTGTGATTTTCCATCTGGACGTATAGCATCAACTATATTTTTTTTTCTTACCTCTGCAAGTTTTTTTGTTAACTTATGTGCAAGGCTTATAGGAAGAGGCATCAGCTCATCTGTTTCCTTTATAGCGAATCCGAACATCATACCCTGGTCACCAGCACCTTCTTTATCGACACCCATAGCTATATCTGGTGACTGCTTATCAAGTGAGACTATGACACCACAAGTATTATAATCAAATCCAAAAGATGCATCAGTATAACCTATATCTTTAACAATATCACGAACAATTGTAGGGACATCCAATATTGCTTTTGTGGTAATTTCACCAGCAACAACTACAAGACCAGTTGTTACAAGGGTTTCGCACGCAACTCTGCCAACAGGGTCCTGTTCTATAACAGCATCAAGGATCCCATCAGAAATTTGGTCAGCTATTTTATCAGGATGACCTTCTGTAACAGATTCAGATGTAAAAAGAAAATCTTTCCCCATTTACTTACCTCCACTTCTTCTCTTCTTCTTTTAAAAAAATTGAAATGATTTTATTGCTTCTTCTTCATTGTTAAAAATTTCAAAGAAGCTTGTAAGTTTGGTTAATTCAAAAACTTTTCTTACAGAGCCTGTAACATTAATAATTTTTAGCCCACCCTGATATTTTTTCAAATTAGAAAGACTTGAAATTAAGGCACCTATGCCGGACGAATCAATATAGCTTACTTTTGCAAGATTAATTATAATATTATATCTCTGTTGTTCAATCTGCTTTTTAATTTCATCTTTCAAGGTAGGAGCATTATAAAGGTCTATTTCACCTTCAATATCAAATATTGTTACATCGTTCATTTCTCTTATTTTAATTTCCATAATGTATTCCTCCTAATATATCACTTTATTTATTTTATCTTTAAAATAACAATTGTCTGGTCATCATGCGGTGGAGCCTCACCTACAAATTCATCAAGTGCATCTTTTAAATTAGCACCTATTTCCTGAACCGATTTCTCAGCATTTTCTTTTATAATTGTTTGAAGTCGTTCTATTGTAAATTCTTCCTTTTTTATATTTCGTGCCTCTGTAATTCCATCAGTATATAACACAGCAATATCACCTGGCGAGAGAACTGTTTCACCCTGCATATATTTCTGCTCTTTAGTAATACCAATAGGTAAACCTGGGGTATCAAGTATTTCAAATTTCTCCTGACTTTTTCTATATACTAAAAGTGGGAGATGAGCAGCATTAGTATAATATAATTTATTTGTAGGCAGATCAAGTAAATAATAAAACAAGGTTGCATATCTTTCCTGCGGCACTTCACCTGTAATCATTTTATTAAGAAATGTAACAATTTGAATAGGTAATATATTATGTCTGGCAACAGCTCTAAGGATACTTCTTATCATTACCATAACAAGTGCAGCTGGTATACCTTTACCAGCAACATCAGCCATTATAATACCTAATCGCTTATTCCCAAAATTAAGAAAATCATAATAATCACCACCTACACTTCTAGCTGATTTAGAAAATCCAAACAATTCAATTTTCTCAATTTTTGGGTATCTCTTAGGAAGCAACTGCTTTTGTATTTCACCTGCTATTTCCAGTTCTCTCTCTTCTCTCTGTTTGGCTAAAAGTTCATTATATAATCTAAAATTATTTAAAGTAACGGCTGCCTGTTCAGCAAGTGTTTGAGCAAGTTTAAACTCTTCCTGAGTAAAAGAACCACCCGCCTCTTTATTCAGAAATGACATTACACCCACAACCTCACCTCTGAATTTTAAAGGAACAACAATAACTGTTCGGATATCCATTAATCCTTTTGCAGATTGAATAATTCGTGGGTCATTTATTGCATCTTGGATTAAAAGTGGAACACCTGTCTTTGCCACTTCACCAAGATAAGATTCACCAATAGAAATCTTTTCAGCTTTAAATCTTTCAACTAAAAATCTATCTCTTGTAGTAACATACCCTTCAACTTTTTCTACAGGTGGATATAGTCCTTTTACATATCGTGGTATAAGGTATTTTTTATTTTGAGAAATGGTAAGAATTGCAGCAGCACGTGCATTTAAAACTTCTACTGAATACTCTATAATTGTCCTCAATACCTCATCAAAATTAGATTCAGCACTTAATGCACTTCCAACCCTTGAAAGTAGCTCAAGTAATATATCCTGTTCATATTCAAGATGCTTGATATTTGATTCAAGTTCTATATAGCCCTCTTTTATATGATAATAATTTAAAATCACAAGAAGAATATAAACAATAATTTCCATCAGGTTTTTGAATATTCCTAAAGATTTATGAAAAAATATAATTAAAAACATTGTTATAATTAGTGTAGTATTAATAATAAATCTATTTTTTGTAATTATATTTAGTTCTTCTTCACCAAAATATGTTGTAGCTAATTTAAATAATGTAAATGATATCCCTCCAATGAATATAATGCGTAAAATAATCTCAAAGATATTGGTAAATTCCAATCTCAAAAGTATAATAGAGATAATTCCACCAAAAACAAGTATCCATAGATAAAAGTATAACTTTACAATTTTTCTATTTTCAATAATGAGGTCCAGTATAATGTATGTAAAGGCAAAAATATAAATTGAATAAAATATATAATGAAACAAAATAAAACGTTCAATATATACTTGGGGATATTTTACAATTGTAAGTAATATATAGGAAAAAACTTCTTTCAAAAAAATCACATAAAATAAAAGTAAGAAATATTTATTTATTGAATTATGTTTCCTTCTCTCTTCAAGATAAATTGTGAGTAAACCATATAGTGGTAAAAATAATTTAATAAAATATATCAGATTCTTCATAATTTAAAATCTCTTATATTTTTGTCAAATTTCTTATTTTTGTGCTAATATATCAATTCAATTTTCAATGTCAAGTGTTTTAAAATTTTATTAAAGATTCTCTCGTATTTTATTTAATTTACTAATTAAATAATAAAGGTTATGATAAGTTGCTAATCTTATTCCAAGGATCTCTTTAGAGATAAAAAGGTGATGTAAATATGCTAATGAGTAATTTTTACAAACAGGGCAATCACAATTTTTATCAGGTGGGTCAAAATTTTTTTTATACTTTGCATTTCTAAGTTGTTTTTTTCCTTCAGAAGTAAAAATCTGACCATTTCTTGCATTTCTTGTTGGCAAGACAGAATCAAACATATCAATTCCTAAATTAACAGCCATTTCAATCTCATCAATACTTCCAAGTCCCATAAAATACCGTGGTTTATTCTCTGGAATAAACTCTATTAAATGTTCAAGTATATCAAAAGTAATTTCATACGGTTCACCTACGCTCAATCCTCCAATTGCATATCCATCAAAATCCAGTGATGTTATTTGTTCAGATGACTTTCGTCTTAAATCTTTGTATATCCCACCTTGAATAATCCCAAAAATTGCCTGATATTCTCTTTTAAAATTTTTAAAAAAGCTAAATCCTTTTTTTGCCCATAGAAAAGTTCTTTCTACTGCTTCATTTGCCCTATTATAATCAGATGGATATTCAACACATTCATCAAAGCTCATTACAATATCTGACCCCAATATTATTTGGAAATCTATAATATCCTCAGGAGATAAAAATACTTTTTTGCCATCAATATGGGATTGAAATTCTACGCCTTCATCAGTAATTTTTCTTAGCATTGTCAAACTAAAAATTTGAAATCCACCGCTATCTGTAAGAATTCCATATTTCCAATTCATAAAATTATGTAATCCTCCAGATGCCTTTATAACTTCAGCACCAGGTCTTAGAAAAAGATGATAAGCATTTGAAAGAATCAATTTTGCATTAAGCTGTACCAGTTCTTCCTGTGTAATACCTTTAACAGTTCCCTGCGTTCCAACTGGCATAAATACAGGCGTATCAATTACTATATCATTACGAAGATATAATCGCCCCTTGCGTGCGCTTGTTTTCTCTGATTTTTTTATGATTTCAAATCTCATTTCTAAGATTTTATATATAATAAAAAATATATTAATAGTCAAGGTAAACTAAAGAGTGTCAGCAGTAACGAATGAAAAGCAATTTTTATAAAAAATTTACATAAAATGAA
>CAZSCZ010000090.1:0-9400 GCA_964605455.1 uncultured Spirochaetia bacterium | reverse complement strand
AATCATCAAGAGCTTCTATCCCATTACTAAGATTGATAAAATCACGTTTTAACATATTTTAATTCTCCCTAAATTAAATTTCATATTTATGTACTGGCAAAACCCATCCGGCTTTTTGTGCATAATCATGCGCTCTTGGTAACATAGACATATCCAATACTATTCCTTTTATACCATCCCATTTTAACCATGCAATTTCATATTTTCCATTATCTCTTACTTTTTCCGGTATCAATACTGCTGTTACTTGAGATTTATATTTTTCAGGTAATTTACACTGTTTTATCAGTTTGGAACAGTCTTTATCGTCCGGAATTATACGTTTGTATCGTATAATTGTATCTACTAAATTTTCTTGCTCTGCCACACCCGAAGTGGTTTGGTCTCCAACACCCTTTCTTGGATGAGCAATAAGTATAACATGAACATCATATTTTTTAGCAAATTCTTTTAATGTTTTAACTATTTCTTTTTGTTGTATAAACCGTTTATTTCCAATTGCTTCATTAATTATCATCATATTGTCTATTACAAAAAGAAAATACCCTTTTCTTGCCAATTGTTCCATCTGTATCATCATGTATTGAAATATTTCACCTATCGGATAACTTTCAGTATCTTCAATAGTAATATATTTCCCTAATTTTTCAGAAAATTTATCTATAACATTTTGAGAAGGATAATATATATTTCTTCCTGCGTCGTTTTCTATAATTTCCAATTCATTCTCGTGAGCTAAAATGCGTGCCATATTATTTTTTTCATTTTCCTTACTTTCTTCTCCTGAAAAGAAAAATATTGGTCGTTTTTGTAATACAACAGCCATAGCCATTTGTCGGGCTATAGTAGTTTTACCATGACCTCTTGAACCTAATAATAGGGTAACTTTACCGGCTTTTAATCCGCTATCATTCCAATCGTGTGTAATAAAACCGGAGCGCAATCCAAGCTGTATTTTGCCTGATTTTATAGAATCTATGGTATTGTTCTTTGAAATAAAATTATCAAGATATAAAGACGCTTTTTTAAAAATAATATATGATTTTTCTATACATTCACCTAATGACATTTCAGCGTCATATAATTCTTTTTTCATTTCTTCTAATCTCATTAAAAGTCTGCGTTTAACCGTCAATTCTTTTGTTTTTATAATAATATCATTTAAATACCAAAGTGATATACCGGGATCATCTATTTCCAGTGTATACATTTTAGTAACAAGGGTATATACATCTTTATCTATTCCTTGTTTTCTAAAACGCTCTTGTAATATAGAAATAAGTGTATCGCTATCCAATGATTTTTTTTTCTTAAAAAAATTATGTTTATATACTTTAAAAATTTCCAAATATTCAATATAAAAAAAATCAGCATCTATCATTTGATTAACTATTTTTTCTTTTTCAGATTGAGTAGTATTTGAATCGGCAATTAATTTATATATAATAATTTTTTCATAATTTTTATTTGAAGGCAAGGGTATATCATATTCCATCAAAAAATCCCCCATCCTGTTTTATTAATTCGGTTAATTTATCATTTTTATTGTATTCCTTAGAATCAACTGATAAAAAATTATTCCAATCATATTCTTTTATTATTTTTTCTCTTTTGTTTTGCAACTTTAAAATTTGCTCTTTTTTTAATCCATCTTCTTCAAAAGAATTTTCTTTAATATTATATAATTGAAAATTAAATTCAGAATCATGTTTGGCATCGGGACTTTTAAGATAAGATAAATATAAATTTAAAATTTTGGGATTTCCATTTCTATCTGATTTTTTTCTAAGGTTTCTTAAAGAAATAATATTTTTATTCCAGAAATCATCTTTGCAACTCCAAATAAGAATATCATATAATATTATTTCATCAAAAGGCAAAAGATTATCTTTTAAAATAGTCTCTATTTCTTTACACCATGCAACTTTTTCATCTTTTGTAGGATATATTTCTTTACTGGTATATTGTGAATATTTGTTATGAAACTTTATAAAATCTTCTACTATTGCCCTTATTGATTCGGGATAATCTTCATATTTTTTTGTTTTAGTTTTTTGATATTTATTATTTTTATACCCATCTCTTTTATTCAACACTTCTTCGCAAAAAGATAAAACCTCTTTGGTAGTTATTTCAATAGGAATGTAAGTACAGATATATTTTATAATAATCTGCCAATTTTTCATACTTGTTTTGTTTTTTTAAAAATATTAAAAAACGGAATATAGTTCTTATTGTCTAATTGTTTCTTTAATTGGTTATTTTCTCTTTTTAATTTATTGAGTTCTAACTTTAAAAAAACATTCTCTTTTATTAATTCATATTTTGTCATATTCATAATTATTCCTTCTATAATAAAAACTCGGTTGTTTAATGTTAATGGCACAACCGAAAAAGCCTTATTGAATTAAAAGGGTAAATCATCTTGATTGTTTTGATTTTTATTTGTTTCAGGAACCTCATAATATTCTTGTGGAGGGCTTGTAATAATATCTATTGCTTTTAATGCATCTTCAAAATTATCCTGTGTAAGTTGTGTAAAACTATCAATATGGAGATATGCTTTTATTGCATCTTCTTCAACGCCAGCTTCTTTTAATTTGGCAAAGAAAAGTTTACGCTGTTTTTCTGTAATAGCGTTCCCTTGTTTAACTTCTTTACTATCTTCTTTGGTTGGGGCTTTCTCGGGTTTGGGCGCCTCATTTTTTACTTTCATATTGGCAATAGCCTTTTTTATTTCTCCTACATTATTTACACACCACTTTCTTTGTTCCTGATTAAGTTCGGATAAAGACTTGCTTATTGTCCCGCGTTGTTTAAAAAAGAATGTTAATGTATCTTTATTAATGCCGGTTTTATCAATTACATCTTTTACTGTAATATTGACAACCTCTGCTTTGGGAACATCTTCTTTTTGAGTATTACCGAGAAAATCAGCAAGTTTTTCAATTTTACTTCCCGTATTAGTAGCTGTAGTAGGTGTTATATTTTTTACAACTTCAATTTCTTCAAGTTCATCAGGAGTATAAACACCCATTATAACATCAGGACAATAAAGGCGTGCCCATCGTTTAGCTGCAAGATAGGCAAGTTGTTGTTTTGGGTCAGAAGCCCAAAGAGTAGAATTTCTTACCGTTGCTTGCGAAAGAAGAAGCTCAAGTACACGTGGCTTATCTTCACCTTTTAAAGTAGCCCAAACCTTTACACCAAGACCTTTTTCATCTTCAGGGGCCCATGCAGGCTTCTGATATAATTTTCCGGTTTTTCCTTCTTCCCATTTAAATTTTCCAATAACCTTATTCCAATCACCAAACCATTCATAATGTAACCTATCTTTTGTAGGTGCCATACTATTGATTACAGAATTAACAAGCTGTGCCTCATATCCAAGTATACCATTAATAATATGGGTTTTTTGTGCAACTGCAAAAGGATTCATTTTCCATTGTACTGCTTGTGTTAAAATAGCAAAACAATCCCCCTTATTTCCCCTTAAATGCGCGGGAACGGTACACGCGCCACTTGACATAATTTCTGCAAGTTGATTAAGTTTGGCAAATAATTTATCGTCAAAAAATATAGCAGATGCCAATTCGTTTCCCGTAGGAGTATCGGTTTTTGTAGGTAAATTAAAATCTGCTGTTACAAATCCCGTCTTATTATCGGTTTCTGTTGTAGTAATAGTTGTATTCTTTTTCATACCACAATCTCCTTATTTTATATTAGTTAAATCAGTCTCTTCATCATTACAAATTACAATTAAAACATTTCCGTCTGAATCCTCCGTAATATCTGATACGGGAATTTTGGTTTTTGTCGCAGCATCATAAACATATACTTCTTTTGTGGGTTTAAAAGCCTTATGTGCGATTTCTAATAAAAGTGTATCTGTTTTCATCTTTTTTCCTCCTATTTTTTAATTATAAAACGCCTTGAGCTTATTTCTTTCGTATACTTATTATAAATTTCCGGTTGTTCTATTTTAAGTATAGAAGCATCAAAACGTTTTGTTTTATTTTCTTTCCAAGTGGCCAATATTTTACCACTTACAGGGTTAATTAATGTATTTGCATCCTGCAAAAATTCCATAATCTTTTTTTGTGTTTCTTTAAGTTTTTCTAATATATCTTTTTCCTCCCGTTTTAATGCTTTATATGTTTCGGTTAATTGTAAAATATTCTCATCTGCCTCTTTGATAATAGCTTCTTGTGATGTGGTACTATATAATGCTTTTACATCCTCTAAATTAATAGGTTTAGGTGGAACCTTTTTTAATACATGATTGTTCCAGAAATCTATACATTTAGATTTTATTTTATTGGCCACATTTTCATTATATGAAATATTATATATTCTGTAATCATGTCCACCTATAAGTACTGCCAGATATCCTTTATAATATCCTGTTACATACATATAATGCAATACCTGACAAAGATAATAAAATGGGACATCATCAGTACCATCTTCACCCCACTGGTCTTTAGTATATTCGGACGCAGTTTTACATTCTAATATAGCCTGTTCACCAACAATATATCTATCTATATTTGCTATAAGAAATGGATATTCTTTATCCCTGAACATCTGATTACGTCTTTGGACTTTCTTGCCGGTTCGTTTAGAAAATTCTTGTGCAACCAAATCTTCCAGAGCGCGTCCCCAATACATTTTATCATTATCAGGTGTTTCAAGCGGAGATTGCCCTGTTTTATCTAAATAAACTTCAACTGGTGAGCGATAAGGATTAATACCAAGAACAGCGGCTACATCCGAACCACCTATCCCGGTTCGCCGTTCTTCTAACCATTGTTTTTTTTCTTCTTTTGTCATAATGTAATTCTCCTATCTTAAAAAAGGGAAATAATCCATAATATAATTGCAATAGGGATTGAAATCTCTGCTGTAAAAAAGCCAATAACACAATCAGCATAAAACGGAATATCCTTTCCAAAGAAGTTAAGTATATAGTCAGCAGCCCATCCACCAATAAAAGTATTAAATGTAAATATTATCATTATTATTATAAGCATTATAACACAACTTGAATTTGAATTATCCATTTTTACCTCCTATAATTTTTAAATTTTAATATTTATTAAAATAAAGGCGGTGTAGTATCAATTTCAATTTTTATAGGGCATTTCTTTTGTTTTTTGATATTAAAGGAAAGATTTCCTTCGGCAAGAATATATTGCATATCATTAGTAGCAAAAGTAAAAGACATGTTTACTTTAACTTTGCCATAACCATTTTCATCTGCTTCTTCTTTTACTGCTCTATCCAATTCTTTAAGAATTTCAGGAAAATAGGTATCAAGGTGAGATGCAAATTGTTCTTTTATTTGCTCTATGGCAAACTCCACATTTTTTTCATTGATTAATTTAGCCATCGCTATTCCTCCTTTTTTAGTGATTATAGAGCATATATAACACAAAAAAATATAAAATCAAATGTTATTTTATGATTTTTTATTATTTTTTATGCACTTGATAAGCCCTGAGCGCATTAAGGGCATCTTTCTTTGTTTTATATTTTGCAGGCCAAAGTTTTCCCGTCTTATTGGAAATAATTCTCCAATAACCATTTCTAAAAACAATACAGCCTTCAGGTGGACATTTACCCGATGTTTTTTTAGTGCTTACCAAAGCTAAAATTTCCTTACATTTTTTTGTCAACTTATTCATTTTTCCTTCTCCTTATTTTTTAATAAATTAGATTTTAATCTGCGCATTTTATGCTCTACGGAATCATAAGTAAAATTTCTATCCGGGAAAAATTTATTTAATAAATCCATCGCTTTTTTTGTTGAATTTGTAACTTCCATTATTTTTAATAAATATGCTTCAGTTTCTTTATCCCAACGCTTAATATTTTCACATTCCAATATTTCAAGTTCTTTTAGAAATTGTTTATCAAAAACAATTTTCATTTTAATATATCCCCTGTTTATTTTAATTCAAATAGATAATATTTCATTATCTATATTAATAATATCTAATGGGCACTCAATTATTTCAAAAGAAACTTGATTAGCACCGTGTTTAGATGTATCAATGGTTATTAAAGTTACTCCTATTGTAATGCCATCGCCATCACATTCTCTTTGCCCGTATTCACTTTTAATCTGTAATGCAGGCAATGTCATTGCATACCACCAATTTTTAGATAAATCACAGCTCATTCTGGAATAATGAACATGAGCAAATAAAAGTATCTGGCAATCTGGTTCTGTACCTTTTCGATATTCTAATATATTATCTAATTTAGCTCTTGCAAGTGCTGTATGTTTGCCATGAAATAATGCGCTACGGCCTATTTTATGTCTTAATTTAATGTTTATATCTGTTCCTGATATATTAACAAATCTTTTTCCCCGCAACGGATATGAGCCTATTTCTTTGGCTGTAATAGTTTCAAATAAATCCGCACCGGCAGTAGAATGATATGGAGTTCCTTCTACCATTATCTTATGTTTTGCTTTTATAGGTTTAAATAATTCTGCTGCTGCATAAGCCTGTTCAATCATTCTCTGTTCTCTTAATTCGCGGCCTTCATTCTTTCTACCCTTACCATCAATGCAATCTCCGTTAACTATTAAAATATCTACTCTACCTATTCTATTAATGGTATTAATATACCATTCGTAAAATTCTTTTTGCATTTTATAAACTTTTTTAAAAGAACTATCTACCCATAAAGAAGGTGGGTTTAAACCAAAAATATGGCCTGTGTGGGTGTCAGCTATTGCTAATATTTTCTTTTTCACAAAAATTCTCCTGTTTTAATCTATGTCTTTTGGGAAACTCCCACTCTCTGCGAGTTTTATTCCAACTTCCTACAGGAGTAAAAAAACCTACTACTCTTGTCATTTTTTCTATTATTTTATCTCCACAAATAGGGCACTCTTCATAATCACCCAGAACAGCATGACCTTTACTATCAAGACTATAAATAGCATTTAAAGCAAAATGTTCACACCCGCATTTAGCAGCATATTGTATTAACTTTTTAGCTTGTTGAGAAGTAATATTTTCTATAATGGTAGCATGTACAATTCCACCACCTGTTAAAAGTTTATTATATTTTCCATCTATTTTTAATCGCTCAAATATACTTACATTTTCCCATAATGGAATAAATTGATTACTATACATACGATATGGAACATATTCTTTACCAAATATTAATCTATCTGCATCTCTCAACCTTATTGCCATTGACTCTCCCGGAATTTGTTCAATATTACCAAGTATATCATATTCTTTAGATATTTCTAAAACTTTATTATTAAGATGTTTTAATATTTTTTCTATAAATTCATCTTGATGGACATTAAAATATTTTTTTGCATACAAACTGGCTTCATAAATTCCTAATATCCCAAATGTACTAAACATTCTATTTATATTAACATATCCATTAGATATAAATAACTGCAACCCTTTATCTGTTGTTTCTTTTATAAGTTCTTTATGAGCTTTAAGAATTTTAGCAGTATTTTCAATCCGTTTATCTAATATAGAGATATATTGATTATAATCTTGTGATTCCAAAGCAATACGATTAAAATTAATAGTTACCACCCTATGGGACCCTAATGATATACTTCCACCTGCACCAAAGCTGTTTGATTGAGAAGCCAAATCATATAATTCTGTATTATTTAAAAGTCTACAACAGCTTGCCATTTTATTTCCTTCTGAAACAAAAATATTATATCTAAATATATCAAGTTTCTCTGTAATATAATTTAAAAATTCTTTATCCTGTATTTCTTTGTTTTTATTTATAGAAAGATTAATAGTACAGATGGGAAAACGGTATGGCATACCATTTTTAGTAGGATCACCTTCATTGATAAAGTTAAGGTATATTTTTTGTAATTCCATTATAAATTCAATTAATTCGGACCCAGATATGTCTTTAAAATAAAAATCTAAATCATTTGCAATATTTTTTATTTTTATTCTGTCAAAAATTGAAACATTCGAGAATGGAGATTCAAGTGCATTTCTACTTAAATGATTTACACTGTGTATAAACTGCTGAAATTCATTTATTATTTTCTTTTTAAAATTTTTATCATATATAATATCAAATTGATATTTTTCTTTTTTAAGAAGAATATAAGTTATATCAAAAAAGAATGTCCCTATTGCAATTGCCCCAGCAAGATGGTGAGACATTTGATGTATTGTTTCACATAGACAAGAAATATAAGAAGCCACATGTTTACAAGGTTTACTCCATAATTGTCCAAATTTACGACCTTCCATAACCAAAGAAGATGCATTAAAAGCATAACAATACGGTCTTAAAATATTTGAGCTATCATTAATAGCCAGACTATAATCATATAATTCGCCAGTTAATCTTTTAGCTTCTTTTTTCCCATATAATTCTTGTAGTTTTCGATATAAGGCATCATATCCAATTATTTTTTTTAAAGGAAGTAATGATTCCTGAATAATTCCTTCAATGTTTTTTTCATTTTTATTACTATTATCATCAATTGAAACATCATTTAACTTATTATGATTAATAAATTTATAAAAATTAGTAATAATATCTGTATTTTCCCAGTCTATTCCATGTATCTTTAATAATTCATTTAAAATATCTCTGCTTTGAATTTGATATTTAGAAATAAGTGTTTCATTTAAAGTACCAGCAATATTTTTCATTGTACGATAAGTATTAGGTTCATACCAATACATTATTGTTATCTCCTATTTTAATTATTAAGAAAATTGAAGTATTCCATCTGTAGAAAGTTTTTTATATTCGGAATCATAAAAATCTTGATTTGCAGATGCTAATTGAAAATATTTATCTGTTTTTATTGAAGTTCTTATTGGTTCTACCAATTTACCGCATTTTATATATTTAAACCCCGTTACATCCATTTTAATTATATCTTCAATATTATATCCCGTATAAACACAAACATCAAATATATCTTTTATTTTACTTAGAATTTTTTTTACAGATTGTAAATTACGAATAAATAAAGGATCACCACCCGAAAAAACAATTTTATTGGTTTCAAAAATAATAGATGCTTGTTTTAATTCATATATAAAACTATTAAGAGTGAATTCTTTGGTTTTTAATTGCGGATTATTAAAAATTTGAAGGTCTTTATTATGACAATTAGGACAATAAAAACCGCATCCGGTAAAATAAACTACTATACTCCAATCTTCTGGTGTAGGATAATCTTGAAATGAAAGACAAAAAGGGTATACGGTTATTATAGTATTCATTTTTATTTCCTTTTAATTAATGATAAGAAGAATTTTTATTTATTATTAAATTTTTCAATGAGAGATTTGATTACTTTAGGTTCTCCTTTGGTGGCATCTATTTTAATTTTCTCCTTATAAGAAGGTTTAGA
>CAZSCZ010000089.1:0-9557 GCA_964605455.1 uncultured Spirochaetia bacterium | reverse complement strand
AATTGTTGTTATGAGATATCCTGACTTAACAATTGTGGATAAATCTATTATTATACGCTCAACGAATTCTCGATATATACCTGAATTTTTTGCATTAAGAGAAGCACCATTAATTATTGAATGCTGGAAAAATGTTAAAATAAAACCTGATTGTTTAATAATACATGGCCATGGTATTGCACATCCCAGAAAATTTGGTTTAGCTTCGCATATAGGAATAATTCTAAACATACCAACATTCGGGTGTGCTGAAAATCTTTTATATGGAAAAATCCAACAACAAAATAATAATCATATAAAATATATTTTAGATGAAAACACCCAAATTATCGGAGCATTAATACAGACAAAAATAAAAGCCAAACCTGTCATTATTTCAATAGGACATAAGATTTCTTTAATCAAAGCAATAGAATTTGCATTAAATTGTATAAAAATATCTAAATTACCAGAGCCATTAAGAATTGCACATCTTTTATCAAAATTAAATTAAAACAGTTGAAGAATCGCTTAATTTGAATCTATATAGTCAATCTTTTTATCAAATTCTTTTATTAATAATAAACCACCATCAGAACTGCTATCACAACCATTAAACCTTCCTGTCCAGTATATCCGAGTATTAATTTTCCATTTTAATTTTTAATCTTTACATTAATCTTATAATATAAATACTAAATTCTTAATCACCTATTGACTTTTACTTTATTTTTTGTATATAATTAATAATCCTATGGAAATAACAAATAATGTAAAAAAATCTATTGTGTACTTTACGAGTTTCCGTTCAACCCCTAAAAGTAAATTTTTTAATAGATTCAAAAATATTTTTGAAGAGATGGGTATAAAAGATTTAGCAAATAAAAATAATATTGTAGGTATAAAGACTCATTTTGGTGAGGGCGATAATACTACTTATGTGCATCCTTATTATATACGTAAAATAATAGAACTTATCAAACCATATGGATGGAAAGTTTTTGTTACAGATACAAATACAATTTATGCAGGGCAGCGAGTCAATGCAATTGACCATATTGAACTTGCATTAAGACATGGTTTTTCATTTGCAACTTTAGGGGTACCTGTTATAATAGCAGATGGCATAAGAGGAAACGATTACTGTGAAATTGAGATTAAAAACAGCACATTTTATAAGAAAGTGAAAGTAGCATCTGGAATAGCAAATTGTGATGCATTAATAGTAGTAACACATCTCAAAGCGCATATTGCAGCAGGATTTGGTGGAGCGCTCAAAAATATAGGTATGGGATGCGCAGCACGACCACATAAATTTAATATGCATTCTAATCTTGCACCAAAGATAAACAAAAAAAAATGTGCTGGATGTGGTGAATGTATAAAATGGTGTCCAAGTGGTGCTATAAAAGTAATTAACCAAAAAGCACAGATAGACCCCAATATATGTATTGGATGTGGTGAATGTATAAGCGCTTGTCCACAAAAATGCATTAATCTTGCCTGGGACGAAACTGCAGAGAATTTGCAAAAAAAATTTGTTGAAACAGCTGCTGGTGTAATTAAATCTGTCAATTCTAAAATTTTTTATATAAATTTTGTTAATAATGTAACTCCTGATTGTGACTGTATTTCTCATTCTGATGTTCAAATAGTTCCTGATATTGGAGTATTATTTTCCTATGACCCAGTTGCCATTGATAAAGCAAGTGTTGATTTGGTAAATCAGAGTGAAGGAATTAAAGGTTCGGCGCTTGACAAAAATTTTGAAAAAGGAGAAGATAAATTTAAAGCATTACATCCTAATGTTGACTGGAATATTCAACTTATTTACGCAGAAAAAATAGGGATTGGAACAAACAACTATGAATTACGAATTATAAATTGAATTTTTTTATCGCTTATATTTTATCTCGCGTAATGTCTGTCGCTCCCAGTCTTTTGCCATCTTTAAATATATTGAATTTGGATAATATTCTATTAATCTTCTAAAATATTTTAATGCTGATTCAAATTTATTTTGCTCAAAATAACAAATCCCAATCTTAAAAATTGCAGCATCATCTTTCCTTATGCCAGGATTTTCTATAACTTTATTAAAATATTTTATAGCATTTTTATAATCTCGTAAGTCATAATAGTTCTCACCAATCCAATAAAGACAATTTTCAACAAGTTTATTTCCGGGCAATAAATTTATGATTTTCTCATAGAGTAAAGTTGAACAATTATATTTACCTTTCTGTGCCAAAATTTTGGCATATTTATATGTATTCTCAAGAAACCTTTTAATTGCTTTATCTCTCAAGTTACTCGTCTTTCTATATTTTATAAACTCCTCATACATATGTATAGCTTTCTCATATTCACCAAGCTTAAAATAACATTCAGCTTTTCCAAGCAGTGCTTCATCAGTATTCAAATTCTCTCTTTGGTTAAAAAACTTTAATGCTTTTTCATATTTACCTAATGCAAGATATATATAACCTTTCTTAGTATAAATATCACTTTTAAGTGGAGTATCTATATATCGTGAAAGTAAATAATCAAGTCGTTCCTGAGCATCTTCATACTCTCCTTTCAAATAGCTTATATGTGCTATTTGATATAATGCCTTCTGTGCTTCAATTGAATCAGGATGGGACTTATAAACATTGTAATACTCTTTTTGTGCTATATCAAGTTTAGTTTCATCTTTTGTAATTTTATATAAAAGTTCATATCCATAACCAATCTGATATAATGCCTTTGGTGCATATTTGCTTCGTGGATATCTGGCTGCAAGTTCTCTAAACTCTTGAATGCCTGATTTTATTTCATCTTCTGTTCCAATTTTATATTTTTCATTTATTTTTAAATATAGAATTTTTGCCTTGCTCTGAGAAAAATAATATATACTTCCAAGTCCTGCTAAAATTGTAAGTGTAACAATAATTAAAATTAAAATAACTTTCGTTGAGCTATTCATATTCTTAACTCCTTTTATTTAAATTATCGTATTTTTCTTAAAGTTTGTTTAATCCAAAATGAAGATTCATCTGGATATTTTTCTTTTAATTTTACAAACATTGCTAAGGCTTTTTTGTATTTCCCTGTATAATAATATGATTTTGCAAGAAATAATCTCGCTTTATTCTTTACATTTTGGGAAGCACTACTTTTTATTATCTTTTTTAATTCTTTTATTGTTATTGCATACTTTTTTGTATAATAATATTTTTTTATTATTTTTTCAAATTTTGATTCATAACTTATTCTCTTTTTCTTTACTTTAGGCTTCCTCTTAATTTTGACATATCTCACTTTCTTCTTTTTTTTGGTAACAACAGGAGCAGGCTTTTTCTTCTCCTTTCTTACTTCTACTATTACAGGTGAAGTTGTATAATTTTGTTCAGGAAAAAGATTATTATTTTCACCTGCTTCATTTACTGTTGTAATTGCATAATAATATCTGCCTGGAATCTTAAAAGATTTGTCAATAAATTTTTCTTTCCCCTGCTCTATTGTATTAATTAATTTCGCAGATTTAAGTTTCTCCAAATTATTTATAACTTCACTTGCCCTGTAAATTTTATATTGTTTTGCATTATTAACATCTTTCCAGCTAATAATTATTGTTTTCTTATTATCTGATAACCTTGCACTAATTTCACTTACAGGCGATGGTATTACCGGAATATTTACACCTACAGGGACAGATGTATAATTCTGGTCCTCAATTAATTCTTTATTTGTTACATTATTCTTTTTTGTAATTATTGCATAGTAATACTTACCACTTTTACTTAATGTATCAATAAATTTTCCTTTTGCTGCACTTATCTCAGATACAAATCTATCTGCTGTAAGATTTTCTTTTGAATTAATTATTTTTGCATCTCTATAAATTAAAGCCATTATATCAGCTTCAGATAATGGGTCCCAACTTAATTTTACTTTATTTGTTCCAAAAGTTATTGCATTAATAAATTCTACACTCTGAGGAATTTCTTGCTTTATTTCTTTTACTTTATTAGAAGGTTTCTTCTGCTTTTTCTTTTTTATCCATGCAGAATGAATTACATTTATGTCTGAAACATTTAGTAGAAAAAATAATGCTATTAAAACACATAAAATTCTTTTCATTTTCAATTTATTTATCGGTGTAAATCAAAATATGCTTTATCTATTTCTTGTAAATCATTCGGAACTTCATTTTTTCCAAACCTACTCTACCAAAAAAATTATCTAAATATGTTTTATTTTAAAATATTATTTCTATAAAAAATTTAGTTTTTTCTTGCCATTTTAATTTGATTTATATATATTCTAAAAAAATCAGAGGAGCAAAAAGATGAAGTTTGAAAAAAAGCATTTTATCTATTTATTAATTGGATTAACTATATCTATATTAGTTTTATTTCTAAATAATTACACTATACTGTTTGTAAATTTTGAGCTTATTTCTCTTGACAAGATGTTCTATATGAGAAATAACAAGCCTATAAAAGTAGGTGGTGTAATACAAAAAAATCCCCGATTAAATGAAAACATTATAATTGTGGGAATTGATGAGGACGCAATAAGAAAGTTTGGAAGATATCCGTGGAGAAGAAGTGTATATGCAAAGCTTTTAAGAAGATTGGCTCAAGCAAAACCTTGTGCAATATTTTTTGATATTTTTTTTACAGAATATTCTGATAAAGAAAATGACACTCAGTTAATTAGTGCATTAAAATTTTATTCTTCTAAGAATAACAATGTATTTTTTGATTTTCCATTTGAGAAGAAAAGTGAAGCAATTGATAATGCTCTTATCAAAGACAGACTTTCTCTTCTTGATAAATTCTCTTACCCCATCACATTTAAGACAAAATATTTAACAAAATATAATTATGTAGCAATACCTATACCTGAAATATTAAAAAATGCAAAAGGTATTGGACATGCTGTAATAGAAGAAGATTCAGATTCTAAATATAGAAAAATACCTTTATTTGTGAAATTTAAACATAAATTGTATCCTCAGGTTGTTACACTTATAGCAATGCATTATTTTGATGTTCCAAAAGAAAATGTAGAAATAAAAATAGGTAATTATGTAAAATTTAAAGGTGCAAAAGTTAAAATTCCTATAAGAGACGAATTTGGTGATGTAGTTGATTATAAAATCAAAGTTGAAGATATAACTATTCCTATTGATCAGGAATGCAAAATGCTTATAAATTACTGTGGCTGGCCTGGTGAGTTCGCAGCACAATCTCAGTATATCTCTTATGCAGATATATTTAAGGTTCCACTTGAATTTTTTAATAACAAAATCTTATTCATTGGAATGTATGCCCAAGGTATGGCTCATGATATTTGGCCATCGCCTCATGGAATTATGTACGGTATTGAACATAATGCAAATGCATTAAATACAATAATTCAAAGAGATTTTCTTAGCTATGTTCCTGACTGGATAAATACATTACTTATAATATTTATTGGTCTATTCCTGGGTCTGATTGTTCCAAGATTAAAAATATGGCAAAGTGCACTCCTTATTTTTCTCTTATTTATACTTCTTTTCATTGTAGAATTTTTTATTGTATTTGCCATTTATAATAAGATTATGCTATTTTTTACACCTGTAGCAACAATTATTCTTGCTTTTATTGGAACACTATTATATAGAATTTTAACAGAAGAGAAAGAAAAGAAATTTATAAAAGCAAGATTTGCTAACTATGTTTCTTCAAAAGTTGTAGATGAACTCTTAAAAAATCCAAAAGCATTAGAACTTGGAGGAGAAGATAGAATACTCACAGTATTTTTTTCAGATGTTCGTTCATTTACAACAATAGCTGAGCAGCTTGGTGAGCCACAAAAGCTTGTAGCACTACTTAATGAATATCTCTCTGCTATGACAGAGATAATATTTCAATATGACGGCACACTTGATAAATATGTTGGAGATGAGATTATGGCATTTTGGGGTGCACCTATACCACAGCCAGACCATGCCCTTTTGGCTTGTAAAACAGCGCTTGCACAAATAAAATATCTACACGAAATATTGTATCCAAAATGGGAAAAAGAAGGTAAACCTAAACTCCGAATAGGAATTGGAATTAATACAGGGAAAATGACAGTTGGAAATATGGGTTCAAAAAGTAGAATGGATTACACTTTAATGGGTGATGAAGTTAACCTTGGCTCCCGACTTGAAGGCACAAATAAGGTATATGGCACAGCAATTATAATCAGCGAATCTACCTACGAACAGGTAAAAGATAAAGTAATCGCACGTGAACTTGACATAATAAGAGTTAAAGGAAAAACTAAACCTGTCCGAATCTACGAATTAATAGATTTAAAAGATGAAGAAATAACAGTAAAACCACTATCAACAACTTAAATAAAATGAATTATAAACTTATATTAAAACTCTGTAAGAAATTATTAAATTTTACACCAGATAAAAATATTGAAACTATATTTGCTCAAATACTTAAAAATATAATTAAATTAACTGAATCTGAGGCAGGAGTATTTTTTCTGGAGTATATTCCTGAAGAAAAGGTAAAATCAAGTTATATCTCCACTATACCAATTAGACTAAAGAAAATTTATAAAAGTGAAATTAAAAATTCTTTTATTTATAAAGTTATAAGTAAGAAAAAAAATGAGATAATAACAACTTCAACATCTGCTATTAAAAAGTTTATAGAATATAAGGAGTTCAAAAATTTTTATCTTTTAATGATGCCTTTCCATATCCCAAAAGTCATATCAGTATCTGGTGGCATAGAAATTTTTAGAAAAAAAACTTTTTCTAATGAGGCTATAGCAACTATTAATGAGATAAACAAATTAATTGAAAATTTTATATTAAACTATATAAATTCTCTCACTGTGAATAAAAAATTAAACGAATTCTCAAAGTTAATAGAAATAACTACAATGTTAAACTCCACTTTAAATATAAATATACTGTTAAGCAGAATAATTTCTCAGGGACGCAAGGCAATGGATTCCCAGGGGTGCTCGTTAATGCTTAAAGACACTAAAACTGATGAATTGATATTTAAAACAGTTCACGGAACAAAAAGTCAAAAAATAAAGGAATTTAAAATACCACCTGGAAAAGGAATTGCTGGTTGGATTATCAAACATAAAAAACCTGTAATTGTTGATAATGTAAGAAAAGACCCAAGATTTTACCCTGAATCAGATATTAAATCAGGATTCAAAACAAAAACACTTCTTGGTGTTCCATTAATATCTAAAGGAGATGTAATAGGGGTAATAGAAGCTGTAAACAAAAAAGGTGGAAAAAAATTTACAGAATCTGATAAAGAATTTTTTACTGCACTTGCAAGTCAAGCAGCAATTGCTATTCAAAATGCTCAATATTATTCGGAATTAAGAAAGTTATTCCTAAGTACTGTTCGTTCCCTGACAGCTGCAATAGATGCAAAGGACCCATATACACGTGGTCACTCTGAGAGAGTAACAAAATATAGTGTAATGCTTGCTAAGATGCTTAAATTACCTCATAGCGAAATAGAAAAAGTTCAATTAGCTGGACTACTCCATGATATTGGAAAGATAGGTGTTGATGAAAAGATTTTACAAAAGCCGGGCAGACTTACGCCTGAAGAATATAAGGAGATACAAAAACATCCTGTAATTGGCGAGAGTATAATGAAGCCAATAAGTGCTTTAAAAGATATCCTCCCTGGGATAAGAAATCATCACGAAAGATGGGATGGTAAAGGGTATCCTGATAAACTTGTTGGGAAAAAAATACCTCTTCTGGGAAGAATAATATCTCTTGCAGATACCTACGATGCTATTACATCGGATAGACCTTACAGAAAAAGCAAAAGTATTAAATTTGCACTTGAAGAAATTAAAAGATGTTCAGGCTCCCAGTTTGACCCTGAACTTGCAAAAATATTTATCCAAGCTGTAAAATCTAAAAAAGATAAAACGGTTAACATAGGGGTGATAATATGAAAAAATGGTATGAACGAACAGATGAAAAAAGATTACCTGAAAAACCTAAAGCAAAAAAAATCCCTGAAGGTTTATGGACAAAATGCCCTTCCTGTAATAAAGTTATCTACAATGAAGAACTTATTGAAAATCTTTATACCTGTAGTGAATGTAATTACCACTTCAGAATCGGGGTTAAAAAAAGAGTTGAAACATTATTTGATGCAAAAACATTTAAAGAAATAGACTCAAAAGTTCAGAGCACTAATCCATTAAAATTTGCAGATTCAACATCTACTTATGATGCTAAATTATTAGATGTTCAGAAGAAAACAAATCTCACAGAAGCTGTTGTTACAGGAATTGGAAAAATAAATGGGATAAAAGTTGTGGGAGCAATTCTTGATTTCAAATTTTTTGGTGGGAGTATGGCATCAGTTGTTGGAGAAAAAGTTACAAGAGCTGTAGAAAAAGCAATAAAGCTTAAGCTTCCTGTTGTAATAGTATCAAGTTCTGGTGGGGCAAGAATGCAAGAAGGAATCTTATCACTAATGCAAATGGCAAAAACATCTGCAGCTATTGCTCTTCTTTCACAAAAGAGATTACCATATATCTCTATTCTTACTGATCCAACAACAGGTGGAGTTACAGCAAGTTTTTCTATGCTCGGTGATATTATAATTGCAGAACCTAAAGCTCTTATTGGTTTTGCAGGACCAAGAGTAATTGAACAAACTATAAAACAAAAACTTCCGCCT
The DNA here is from genome assembly GCA_964605455.1 of uncultured Spirochaetia bacterium. GTDB lineage: Bacteria > Spirochaetota > JAHITG01 > JAHITG01 > JAFGFC01 > CAZSCZ01. Next base: position 855 of record CAZSCZ010000089.1, on the reverse strand, counting down.
GGATTTCAGAAAAGTGAATTCTTACTTGAACACGGGATAATTGATATGGTAGTGCACAGAAAAAATCTAAAATCTGTTGTATCGCAATTATTAAAATATATGACTTAAAATGACATTGACATAACAATGAAAATCTCTTGACAAATCATCTTTTAAAGAATATATTATTTATGAATATAGCATAACGGCTCCATCGTCTAATGGTTCAGGACGCTGGGTTCTCAGTCCAGAAATAGGGGTTCGACTCCCCTTGGAGCTGAATGAAAAAATTTGCAAGGAGGTAAAAAATGCTTTTACTTTGGTTTTTAATAATAGCCAATATTATAGGTGGGTTTGTTGCTGCCTCTTCTATTATAGTTAGCAAAATCCCTGAACTTGCAAAAGTGGCTAATACTTTAAATAGATCAAAAAATCCTATAGGTAATGCAGTATTATTGGTTAGTATTATTAATATTTTCAATTTTTGGGGACCTCATTATCCAAGATTAACTCTAATTGCCGGTCTTTTGACAGGATTCGTTCTTTCGGTTGATCTACTCAAAAAATTTGAGATGACTGAAGAAACTCGCAATAAAATAATTAGTTTTGCTCAAAAGATTCAAGTGCCTGCCGGAATATTCTCTATAGTAATTGGTCTTATCTGGGTTTTAAAAGTATTTTTTGATGTGCTTGAATTTGTCCTTTAACTATAAATAAAGAAGTTAGCAGACTTTAATCTAAAATAAGAGATTTTTAATATATACTAAAAATTTAAGGCTCCCAAAATTGAAAGTTATTATCTTACATTTATAGATATAAATTATGAGTGATTGGATAAAAAAGATAAATAATTATAAATGGCTTATTCCAAAATCC
>CAZSCZ010000088.1:0-9573 GCA_964605455.1 uncultured Spirochaetia bacterium | reverse complement strand
GAGGAACTCTGAATAATTCCTGTAACTAAAACGCCTATAAAAAGAGCAACCACAGGATGTGATGTTGTGGTTATAAGTTTTTGAGCAAAACCTTTGCCAAAAAATTTAAAAGAGGTGCCCATAAGATCTATACTTAAAAGAAAGATATACAAAAGTAAAATCACTTCTAAAATTTTTATTATCTTCTCTTTCATTTTACTTTCCCTTTACCATTATTATATGATAATTGTTTGTATTAAAATATTTCTTTATAAAAACATTCATTTCTTGTATGGAAATTGAATTTATTATTTTGTTATATTCTTCAATAGTTCTTATACCTGTTCCATAAAGTTCATCCAAAGCAAAGTTGAGTGAGATACTTGCGTTTGATTGGAACTCCCTTAATTTTTCTGCTTTTGCTTCCTTTTTGGCTGAATTTAGCTCTTTTTCTGTTATACCATTTTTTACCATTTTTCTAATTTCCTTCAAAATCTCTTTTTTTGCAATATTAACTTTATCAGCAACTGTCCCAACATAAAAGACAAAAAGTCCAGTTGTTAATCCATAAAAAGGAAACATTCCAACATAATATGCAAGTGCTTTTTTCTCACGAACAGCAGTAAAAAGTCTTGAACCCTGCCCATTTAAAATATTCCATAAAAGTTCGGCTTTTTCCCTATCTTTATTTCTTACATCAATCCCATAAAAAGAAATAAGCAGAAGTGTCTGCTCTTTATTAATATTTGTTACTATTTCTCTACTTCTTATTGTTTTAGGAATTTTATATATCGGTTCTATTATCTCCTTCTTTAGTCTTTTTTTGTAATTTTTAAAATTCCTTTTTATTATCTCTTTTATATTATCATTAAAATCTCCACTTATACTTAATACAGAATTTTTAGGGGTGCATAAAAATTTATAATGTAAAATAATATCTTCTCTTTTTATATTTTTTATGCTTTGCAGTGTGCCTGTTTTTAATTCGCCATAAGGATAATCATTATAAATAGATTTGAACATTACTTTTTTTCCAATTAAAAATATTTCTTCAGCCTGCTGTTTTATTTCATTTAAAATTATTTCCCTCACTTTTTCAATCTCTTTTTTAGGAAAAACAGAATTTATAACTATATCAGATAAAATTTTAAGTCCAGATTTTATATCATTCTTTAAAATATTAATTGTTATACCAAAACTATTATTTCCTACAAATGTATCAATCATTCCACCTTTTTCTTCAATTGTTTTTATAATTGCTTCTCTTGAATAATTTTTTGTTCCCCTTAAAAGCATTTTACTTAAAAAGTAAGTTAAACCATATTTGTCTTCAGGTTCAAATAATACCCCACCTTTAAACACAATTCTTATTGTTACCATTGGAATTGTAGAGTCTTTATTAAGCACAATTTTCATTCCATTATTTAAAACTAATTTTTTAAAAGATGTTTTTCTTCTTTGAATAGATTTGCGGACTTTTCTATACTTAGTATTAGCAAGTGAGATAAAGGTAAGGTTATCTTTTGTAAAATATTTCTTTATAACTTTTTCTATATCTGCAAGTGTAACCTTTTTTATATTTTTAACATAATATTTAGAAAAATACACATTTCCAGTTGATATCCAGTTTATACCCAGCTCTCTTGCACAGCCTTCCACAGTTTCGATTGAACGATAATAATTAGAAAGAACTATTCTCTTTGCTTTTTCTACATCTTTTGGTTTTACAAAATTTTTTATATTTTTCAATATATTAAAAACTTCTTTTTTAATTTTTTCAATATCATTATAATTATAAACTTCTGCATCTATTGTAAAGAGTCCACGTCCAATAGGTGTATAAGAAAATGCAGAGATAGATTTTACAAGTTGTTTTTTTTCTTTAAGAATTTCAGTAAGCACAGAAGATTTACCTTTGCCAAGTATAAGAGCCAATACATCTAAAGGAAACAAATCCGGATGTCTAATATCAACAGTTTTAAATGCAAAAGCAATTCTTGACAGAATTATATCATCTCTATATTCTTTTACTTCTTTATATCCTACCTGGGCAGGCTCTTCAATTAATGAAATAGGATAAATAGGCTTTATAGGAATACTCCCAAAAATTTTTTCCAACTTCTCTTTTATCTGAGATACATCAAATTTACCAACAATAATTATTGCGATATTGTTAGGTATATACATACGATTATAATATTTTACTATATCACTTCGCTTTACTTTCTTAAAAGCATCCTTAATTCCAATGATAGGAAATTTATAATATGCTTTTTCATAAACAGACTTAAAAATCAGATTGCTGAAAAATCTATCTGGGTCATCAATATTCATATTAATCTCTTTGAGTATAACATTTCTTTCTTTCTTAATTTCTGATTTTTTAAATGCAGGCTCAAAAATCATTTCTTTTATAATAGGAAGGATCTTATTTATATTCTCAGATGGAAGAGTAAAATGATAAACAGTCTGTTCAAAAGAAGTATACCCATTCATATCACAACCAAGTTGTTTAACTTTTTTAGCTATTTCAACTGTAGAATGCTTTTTTGTAGTAGTAAAAAGCAGGTGCTCAATGAAATGAGAAATACCTGTGCCCCCAAATTCTGCTTCTGTGATACTACCACATTTTACCCATATTTGTGCTGTAACAATTGGAACTTTAGGTATCTGCTTTAATATAACTGTAAATCCATTGGATAGATTATACTCAGTTATATTTATATTATCCTGCGCATATAATAAATTAAAAGTAAGTATAAAAATAAATAAAATAATAATTCTTTTCATTTTATCTATTATGGCTATAAATTTTCAATATAAGATAAATCACCCATATATTATAAAGAAATTTAGGTATAATAAGAAAATATAGAAATTGTCTATTTAAATGTCAAACTTTTTTGAAAGAGTTGACAGCAATGAAGATTGAACAGTCAAAATTTTGGTTGTAGGAGCTTGATAAATCAGGTTCCCCAGCAATTTCTCTGTTTGTTTAACAGGTTATCATAATTTATGATTAAAATTAAGTTTTCATTCGTCAGTGCTGAGTGCTGTATTTTAAACTTGCCTTTTGAATTTTATTGTGTTATCTTATATATTGAGTATTTTTAAGTATTTACGATAATTTATATATGAAGAAGTTATTTTTAAATTTATTTCTTTTTTTGGCTATATGGTATGGGCTTTATGCTGAAGAAGATTATTTAAAAAAAGCTGAGAAATATTTTAAGGAGGGAAAATTTTCACTTGCAGAAATATTTTATAAAAAAGTTTTAGAAAGTTCGCCAGATAATTTTAATGTAAATTATAATCTTGGAAAAATTTACTACTATAAAAATAAATTTGATTTAGCTATAAAATATCTTGAAACAGCATATGATATTAAATCAGAGAAAGATATTCAATTTTTAATAGCAAATTGTTATATTGAAAAAAATCAGATTCAGAAAGGGATGACGATATATAGCAATCTTTTAAATGAATATTCAGATTATGCGGATGTTCATTTAAATGCTGGGTTAGTATATTTAAAGTATCTTTACAATAAGGAAGGGACAATATATCATTGGGAAGAATTTTTGAAATTAAAGCCAGATGACCCACAGGCACCAGCTATACGAAAAGCTTTACAATATCTTAAAGATCCAAATTTTGTGTTGAAGCCACCTTTAAAGAAAGGGACTAAAACTAAAGAAGGGTTAAAAGGAGGAGAAGAGATAGAAGAGGTGACAACTTTGCCTATAACAATAAAAGGTAAAGATTTAAAAACAAAATCCGAAGAAAAATATAAGCTTAAAGGGAAGAAGAGTATTACAACGGAATAATGAAATGAAACGAGAAAAAAAATTTAAATTAGAGAGACGGGATATATATTATATTACAGGTATTGTTATACTTCTTATATTTGTAATATTTTTTCTATTACGGAGTTGCATAAGTGAGCGAGAGAAAGAGTTTGCAAAGCAGATAAAATTTTATAAAGAGTTACTAAAAGAGAATCCTGATAACTATCTTGCGCATTTGGGCCTGGGAAATATTTATAAGGACCTTGGGTATTATAATAAAGCAATTGATGAATATAAAAAAGCATTAAAAATAAAGCCAGATTTAGTTGAAGCGCTAAATAATTTAGGGCATAGTTATGCTTTAAAAGGTGATTATGAGAATGCAATAAAGACATATCAGAAAGCGTTAGGGATAAATCCGAATAATCCATTATTATATAATAATCTTGGAAAGGTGCTGGAAGAGTATGGGTTAAGGAAACAGGCACTTGAGACATATTCAAAGGCAAAAGAGATTAAACCAGATGATGCGCAAGCATATATAAATCTTGGCAGGATGTATGAAAAAGAGGGACTTATTGATGAGGCACTTGATGAATATAGAAATGCATTAAAAATAGATCCATCTAATAGTGAAGCAAGAGAGGCAATTGAGCGTTTAATAAGATTAAAGAAAAAGAGAAGAGGCAGAAAACCTTCCAGAATAGCAATAGGAGAAGATGCTTTTGCTAAAGCAATGGAATATTTTAATAAAGCGCAGGAGTATGAAAAAGCGGGTGAGCATAATAAAGCAATTAAATATTATAAAAAAGCATTAGATATATATCCAGAATTACAAAAAGCACATTCCAGACTTGGTGAACTTTATTTTAAAAAGGGAGATTTTAATAAGGCAATAAAACATTTAAATAAAGCTATTCAACTGGCACCAGATGATGCAAATGCTCATTTCGTGTTAGGAAAAATTTATGATAAAAATAAATTATATGATAGTGCCATTAATGAATATAAAAAGTCACTTGAAATTGAACCTGAAAATCCGTATGCTTGTTGGAGACTTGGTGTGCTGTATTATTTAAAGGGGCGTTATCTTCAGGCAAAAGCTCAATTTAAAAAAGCTACACTTTTGAAACCTGACTTTGATAAAGCATTTTATAATCTCGGCGTAACCTGTGATACACTTAATCAGATACAGGAGGCTATAAAAGCTTATAAGAAAACACTGGAGATTAATCCACAATATAAGGGTGCAAATTATAACCTTGGTTTAATTTATAATAAACAGGGACTTTATGAAAAAGCAATACAACAATATAGAAAAGAATTAGAGATAAATCCAGAAGATTCTGATGTATATTATAATCTTGGAATATCTTATGCAAATAAAAGAAAATATACGGATGCAATAAAGTATTTTCAACATGCGCTGAAACTTAAGAATGATGACCCTGATTATTACTATCAGCTTGCTCAAACATACGAGAAATCCGGGAATGTTACAAAAGCGATTGAAATATATAGACAAGCATTGAAACTTAATCCAACAGACCATATAGCACTTTATAATCTTGGCACGCTTTATAATACATTAGGGATATATAGTGAGGCTGTAAAATCTTTTAAAAAAGCAATAAAGGTAAATCCTGATTTTGCAAAAGCATATAATAATTTAGGTGTTACATATAAAAAACTTAATCAATTAGATAAAGCAATAGATTATTATAAAAAAGCTATTGATATTTCACCAAATCTTGTAGAAGCTCATAATAATCTTGGTCATGCTTATGAAGAAAAAAAATTATATGATGAAGCTATAACTGAATATAAAAGAGCAATTGAAATTAAGCCCACATCTGTTGAAGCCCATTTTAATTTGGGCACGCTCTATAATAAACTTGGAATTTACGATGAAGCAGAGAAAGAGTTCCTCAAGGTTATAAAAATTAATAGAAATTATGCTGATGCTTACAAATCTTTGGGTTACCTTTATTATGAAAAATTAAATAATAAGGGGAAAGCAAAAGAATATTTTCAAAAATATCTTATAAAAAAACCATACGCTAAAGATGCCAATATTATAAGAAATTTGCTGTCTAATTTATGAGACGTATATTTTTACTTTTTTATTTGATTTTCTTTTTGTCTTGCAGCAATAGTAAAATTATTGAATTGCGAATCCTTCTTGTTTCTTTTAATAAAGAAATTTCACCTAAATTTTTTGATTTAATAAAATCCCATTTAAAAGAAAAATATCATCTTAAATTATTTGCTGGAAATGTATTTAAATTAGATAAAAATGAATTAAAAAAGCAACTTAAAATTATTAATAAATTAAAAGCAGATATTTTTTTGCCTGGAAATGATATTTTAAAATGTGATTTAAAAAAAATAAGAAAATATCAGAGAATTTGTAGATATCCCCTCATTTTTACAAATCCACCATTTGATAAAAAAGTAACTATTTTATTTAAACCATTTTTTATGTTAAGTTTATTAAAATTTAAAGTAAGAATTTATAATGTGTTAGATTTGAATGCCCAACTAAACATTTCAGAATCAATTTTAGGTAAAATATTAGACAAGGATGTTTCTATAATATTTTCTGATATTAAAGAAAAAAAGGTTTTGGAAAAGATAATTAAATTTTATAATAATAAAATTTATATAATAAAAGATAAAAATATAGCTGAACCAAAAGTTTCTTCATTTACTATAACAGTGAATCCTTATAATGAAATAGTAGGTGAGATTAAAATTCTTTATGATTTATCTGAACATAAGATTTTAAAATTAGAATTTAATGAATATAAATAGGTTACCTTTAAATATAAATAAAATTTAGCTCACTCTTACAAATCTTTTAAAACAGTCTGCTTATTCTTCAGGCACAAGTTTACGAGTCAACTCAAGTAATTTATTTGTATCAATTGGTTTTACCAGGAATCCTTTAGCACCAGCTTGCATTGATTTTATTACAAGTGATTTTTCTGATGAAGCTGATATCATTATTATATTTGCTTTAGGGTCAAATTTTACTATTTCTTGGGTAGCCGTAATTCCATCGCCTTGTACCATTGATATATCCATAGCTACAAGGTCAGGCTTTATTCTTTTATAAATTTCTACAGCTCTGACACCATTTTCAGCTTCAAGAACAGTCCAACCTTCATTTTCATATATGCTCCTTATCATTTTTCTTACAACAGCTGTATCATCTACTATTAATACTTTTTTTGCCATAAATTAAATTCCTTTTTTAACTTTGTAATTTTTATAAAATATAACATTATTTTAAGAAAAATCAACAAAAATTTTTATACCATTTTATTGTTTTCCTTAATCCATCATAAGTGGAAATTTTTGGTTGCCACTTTAGTTCTTTTTGAATTTTTTTTATACTACAAGCATAATTAGCAGTTATATCATTTACATAATTTTCAGGATAGTTAGGAAGAAAGTTAAAAATTTTTGCAAAGAATTCAATTAAAGATTCTACTTTTGATATAAGCCATTTTGGGAAAAATATTTTAGATTTAGGAACACCAAGAAGATTGCAAATTATTTCATAAATTTCACCTGTAGATAAAATTTCTTTGTCAGCAACAAAATATACTTTTCCATTAGATTTGCGAGTATTAGCAACAAGTATTAATGCATCTATAAGATTATCAATGTAAATCAGTGACATTAAATTTTTTAACTTCCCGATAGGCATAAACTTTTGTTTTGCAATCATATCAATTATTCGGATGAAACCTCTATCAAAGTTATCGTTATGTCCATACACAGCTGGTGCCCTGATAATTGTTATATTGAATCCAAATTTATCAATAAGCGAAAAAGCATACTTTTCTACTTCATATTTACTTTTTGCATAAAAAGTTTGTGGATTTGGTAAATCTTCTTCTGTATATATATGAGGTTTTTCTGTTCCGCCCATTACAGCTAGACTGCTTAAATAAACAACTTTTTTTATTTTCTTCTCAAGTGCAAAATTAAAGATTTTTTTTGAGACCTCTATATTAAATTTTTGATAGTCATCTTTTCTACCTCTTCCAAGTATTGATGCCAGATGAAAAAGTGTATCAATCCCTTCAAGACTTTTTTTTAAATCAGAAGGATTATAAAAATCACCTTTAAATAAACTTACATTTTTAAATTTTAGATTTTTTATTCTTTCAAGATTGCTTTGTTCTCTTATAAAAAGCCTTATTTTATAATGCTTCTTCTTAGCAAGTGCTCTAACAAGATGTGAACCTACAAATCCTGTGCCACCTGTGATTAATATATTTTTCATAATTTTTATTATACAAATTATTTAATTAAATGTCAACTTGATGTTAATTATTGACTTTCAAAAAATACTAAATAATATTATTAGCAATAATATCTAATAATAATTTTTTAAAGAGGAGGTGTATATTCAATGAGCACAAAGCATATTTTAACCTATAAAAAGTGCAAAATAATATTAAGTATTATAGTAATTTGTGCTTTAATTTTTATTTCACCACAAAAAGCATTAACAAGAAAAGCTCGTGTTATGATGGTAAAAGTAGGGAAGAATATTATTCCCTTTGTGAGTGATTCAATAGATTACTACGATTATTACCCAGAAAAAGTAAGGTGTGGTAGATTAGCCGAAGATACAAAGATACAGGGGATAAAATTTCCAGCAGGAAGCTGGGTATATTTTTACGAAACAGGCAAACTTAAAAAGTGTGAATTAGCCAAGGATACAAAGATAATAACCGGGTATTCTACAACTAAGAGCCTGATAGCAAAAGCAGGAAGCTGGGTATATTTTTATGAATCGGGTAAACTTAAGGAATGCACATTAGCCGAAGATACAAAGATAATAACAGGTTATCCTACAATAAAGAGCCTGATAGCAAAAGCAGGAAGTTGGGTAATTTTTTATGCAACAGGCAAGCTTGAGGGATGCAGTTTAGCCAAGGGTACAGCGATACAGGGGATAAAATTTCCAGCAGGAAGCGGAGTATATTTTTATGAGACAGGCAAACTTGAAAGATGCGCATTAGCGGAAGATACAAAGATAATAACTGGGTATTCTACAACTAAGAGCCTGATAGCAGAAGCAGAAAGATGGTGCAGTGTATATTTTTATGAATCGGGCAAACTTGAAAAGTGTAAATTAGCCAAGGATACGAAGATAATAACAGGGTATCCTACAACTAAGTGCCTAATAGCAAAAGCAGGTTCTGATGTTTCTTTTGAGAGGAATGGTAAACTTAAGGGCTCTGTTTTATTAGCCAAGGATACGAAGATAACAACAGGGTATTCTACAACTAAAAGTCTGATAGCGAAAGCGGGTTCTAAAGTCTCTTTTGAGAGGAATGGTAAACTTAAGGGCTCTGTTTTATTAGCCAAGGATACGAAGATAACAACAGGGTATTCTACAACTAAAAGTCTGATAGCGAAAGCAGGAAATTTGGTATATTTTTATGGAACAGGTAAACTTAAGGGATGCAGTTTAGCCAAGGATACAACGATACAGGGGATAAAATTTCCAGCAGGAAGCGAGGTTTATTTTTCCGAAACAGGCAACCTTGAAGGATGCACATTAGCCAAGGATACAACGATAGTAACAGGGTATCCTACAACTAAAAGTGTGATAGCAAAAACAGGTTCTAAGCTCTCCTCTAAGACGAATGGTAAATTTGAATTTGAAATGTGTGAATTACTCGAGGCTATAGAGAGTATCAAAGAGGTTCCTCAAATTCTGATAGTAGAAGGTGGGGTAGATTTTTCCGAATCAGGCAAGCTTAAGGAATACACATTAGCC
>CAZSCZ010000087.1:0-9605 GCA_964605455.1 uncultured Spirochaetia bacterium | reverse complement strand
TTTTCCTTTATTTTTTATCTCTAATCTTAGATTCTGATAATTCACTCTTTGTAATGAGTGATGATGAGTTTCTTGATATGGTGCAAAGAAAATATTTTGATTATTTTTGGAATACTGCAAATCCTGATAACGGGTTAATACCAAACAAAGCTAATAATTCGTCAGGCACAGGTTCTTCAGATGCAAGTATTGCTGCTGTTGGATTTGGGTTAACTGCTATATGTATTGGACATAGTAAAGGTTGGATAAGTTACAGTGAGGCTTACAATAGAATTTTGACAACGCTCAATTTTTTCAAAAATTCTGCACCAGGTATTAGTGGATTCTATTATCATTATTTAGACATTGATACAGGTGAAAGGTATAATAATTGCGAGGTTTCTACTATTGATACTGCACTATTTTTAACAGGTGCACTTTTTGCTGGTCAATATTTTAAAGGCACACAAATTGAAACAATTGCTGATGAACTTTACCAGCGAGCGAACTGGCAATGGATGCAAAATACTTCAAGTGACTTTATTAGTATGGGATGGAAACCTGAAGAAGATAATGGTGGTGGATTTACTATTACTTGGAATGGAGGATATCTTTGTATCTATGAATGGAATTATTATAACGAAGGTATGCTTTTAGATGTTTTAGCTATTGGGTCTCCTACTTATCCACCTAATAATTCACCCAACTGCTGGATAAATATGGGAAGACCAACGGGTTCTTATGGAGCATATAATAATATAATATATTGTACTCCTAATAATCCTCTTTTTATTCATCAATATCCTCAGTTATGGGTAGATTTAAGAAGGAGAGAATATAATTCTGTAAATTATTATACAAATTCAATAAAAGCCACACTGGCAAATAGACAATTTTGCATTGACCAGAAGAGTAGTACAAATAAAACTTATAGCTCTAATTGTTGGGGATTAACTGCATGTGATAGTGCCTCTGGTTATAAAGTATATGGTGCACCGCCTTGTAGTGATACGAATCATGATGGCACAGTTGCGCCAACTGCTGCTGGTGGCTCTGTTATGTTTACACCAAAAGAATCTATTGCTTGTTTAAAATATATATATAATACTTATAAAGATAAAGTATGGGATAATGACCTTTCTGGACATACAAAACTTTGGGGAAAGTATGGATTTGCAGATGCATTTAATTTAAATACTAAAATCGGCAGTTGGTGTGACCCTTATGTCTTAGGTATTGACCAGGGGGCTATTTTGATTTCAATTGAAAATTATATGACTGGAATGGTATGGGATATTTTTATGCTAATTCCTTATATTGAAGATGCTCTAAAAGAAATGGGCTTTATTGATACTGACGATAATACAAGACCAGGACAGATAACTGACCTAAAAGCAGATGGAACTACATTAAAATGGACAGCACCTGGCGATGATGGATATTCAGGTCGTGCAACAAAGTATATTATTAAATATCTTAATCGTCCTATAAATTCATTTGCAGATTGGTATGATGCTGATACAATTGAAGACCCACCTGCTCCTTCTTCAGCTGGAACAAAAGAAGAGTTTGAAATACCCAACTCCCTGAAAGGATGTTATTTCGCTATTCGTGCCATAGATGATAAAGGTAATAAATCTCCTCTTTCTAATTCAACTGGTTCTCCTTTATCTTCTCATAAATTATTTCAAAATTATCCCAATCCATTTAATCCTGATGAGAATAAATCATCTGTTTTACCATATTTCCTTACACAGGAAGGAAATGTAAAATTATACTTATATACCCTTAATGGTAAGCTTATAAAAGAATGGGATGAGGGAAGCAAAACATCAGGGAGACATCAGATTGAATGGGATGGAAAAAATAAAAATAACGAAATAGTAAGTCCAGGTATATATGTATTAATATTAGAAATTAATAATGAGGTAGTTGATGAAAAAAAGATTGTTGTTATTAGATAATTTTATATTAATATTTTTGTTCCTGTATTTAAATATTTATGCGAGTGATGGAACTTATTCTGCAGATTTTTTGAATATAAATCCTCAGGCAAAATATAATGGATTAAATGAATCATCAGTAGCAATAGCAGATGGTGTTTCATCTTTAACATATAATCCTGCTGGATTACAAAAAATTAGGAAAAATGAAATACATATTTCACATTTTGGATGGCTTGCTGATTACAAATGTGAATATCTTGCCTACGCCAGAAAAACTTTTTTAGGTAATTGGGGTATAAGTTTTTTATACTTTTATACATCTCCTATTCCCTGCCTTGATGCAAATGGCAAAGATACAGGAGAAGAGGTTTCGCCTTATGATTTATTAATTACAATAGGTTATAGCAGGGATTTAGGATTTTTGAAACCAAATTTTTCACAGAAATTTTATTCCGGATTATCTCTTAAATTTATTAAGTCATATATCTATAAAAATTATAAAGCTATAAGTCTGGCAATAGATTGGGGTTTAATTTATAATTGTTCAAAAAATTTTAAAATAGGATTTGTTCTTCAAAACATTGGTATTCCAATGAAATATAAGGAAGATTCTTTTCCACTTCCAATAAAGATTAGAGCCGGTATAGGATATAATATATTTAAAAATATACTTTTATCTCTTGAAAGTGATTATGGATTAAATGATGGGCTAATTTTCAGAGCTGGGGTTGAATATAGCTATAAAGATTGTTTATTTGTAAGAGCAGGCTATGCTTTTGAAAAAGATAATTTACGAAATCTTTCATTTGGCTTGGGTTGGAACTCATTCATCAAAAAATTTAATTTGAATTATAACATAGATTTTGCTTTTTTACCTAATATTGGAACTGGTAATAGTTACATAGCAAGTATAGGTATTAGGTGGTAGTTTGTATCTAAAGATTAAATCTCGGGTAGGCAAGAAATTAGGTCTTGCCAGAAAGTAATAGAATAATAAATTTAATGTAGGAGGTTTAATTTTGAAAATGCAAAAGATTTTAAATATTATCATTTTATGCATTATTCTACTTTTCTTTGAAAATTTTAATATCTTTGCAAATAAGATATTTATAATAAATGACTTTGATGATGGTATTGTAAACAAAAATTCTTTTGGTGGTATAGCAAACTATTTTCAGAGTGGTGGTGCAGATTGTGAAGTTGAAGCTGAATGTAATCCTGATAATGTATATGGAAGAGTTGGGTATTCATTAAAACTAACTTATAATGTTTCACCAATTGATAGCTTTTCAGGATACTGGAGCAAATTAGAAGGAGCTGATTTGAGTGAGTATAAATATATTTCATTCTGGATAAAAGGTGCTGCTGGTGGTGAATATTTGAAAGTTGAATTTAAAAATAATAGTGCAGATAGTAATCAGAATAAAGCCTGGGTTTATATAGATGACTATCTTGAGGGAGGTGTAACTACAGAATGGAAAAAAGTTGTTATTCCATTGGATGCTTTTTTAAATATTAATGATTGGAAAGATATGAAGGAATTAATATTTACATTTGAGAATTATCAGAGCAGGATGAATTCACGGCCACTTAAAGGCACAGTATATATTGATAACATAATTCTTGGCACATATTTTCTTGGCTATGTAAAAATAGATTCATTTAATGATAAACTTGGATGGATGGCTATAGGCGGGAATATAGGAACTACAACAGGAGATGGGAGCATTTCGTATAGTTTTTCATCTTCTATTTATAATAAATTTCCAAACAGTTTAAAATTAGATTATGATGTATCTGTAGGCAATAGTTGGGCAGCCTTGTATGGTATTTTGGGTGGTGGTGCCACTGGATGGACAAAACTTCCACATAATTTTAGCAATTATGATTTGCTCTCATTTTATATAAAAGCAGAATCAACTAACAAAAACCCTTGTGGTATAAAAATTGAATTACACGATTATATTAATCCTCAAAATCAACCATTTTATAAAATTGAGAAAGATAGTTCAACTAATATTAAAACAAATTGGCAACAATTTAAAATTTCATTATCAGACTTTAAAAATTCTACAAGTACTCCACTTGACAAAACTTGTATACAAGAAATTGTTTTTACATTTGAAAATAGTAATGTCTCAAATACTATTGGGACTGTTTATATTGATGATGTCCAATTTGAAGTTACTGGCTATACAGAAGATAAAACTCCTCCATCTACTCCGTATAACCTTTTATGTAATGGCGAAAAAGTTAAGGATCAATATATTTTTAAGCAGAATTGTGAACTTACTGTTAATGCAGACTCTTCTGCTTCTGACCCTACTTTGGAATGTGTAAGATTTGAATATTCTACAGATGGTGGCAATACTTGGTCAATTATTGGTATTGATTATGATACAAGTGATACTACATACAGCACTATATGGGATTTACTGGGATTAGCTGAAACAAGTGATTATCAGGTAAGAGTAGTAGCACAGGATGTGATGGGTAATGAAACAATTATGAGCCCTTTTCTTGGAACAGGAATCAGTCATACAGGTTTTAAAAAGCAGCGCGCTGGTGCATTAATAAAAAGTATAATAGTGCCTAATAATCCATTTTCACCTGCTGAACAGACAGCAACTTTTACCTATATTCTTTCTGCCAGTGCAGATGTGTACTTTAAGATTTTTGATATAAATGGGAATTTAGTATGGGAAAAAGATGAGGGTGAGAAAAGTGGGAATATTAAATATACTATTGTTTGGGATGGCACAGACAAAGATGGAAATGAAGTAAGAAATGGACTCTATTTTTATAAATTATGTGCTAAAGATAAAGCAGGTGAAAAAGATGAAATAATCCATATTATTGGAGTGGTAAGATGAAAAATTTAAGTTTTATAATAATTTTATTAATTTTTATTCCCTATATAGGGTATTCAGCAAATTATATTGGAACCTTTGATGATATATCATCATCAGCAAGAGCAGCAGGAATGGGAAATGCATTTATAGGTCTGAGCGATGACCCAGCTGGTGTTTATTATAATCCAGCAGGTATATCACAGATTAAAAATCCTCAACTTGCTTTAATGTATAAAGACCTTTATAGCCTGGGATTAATCTCCTGTATGATTATAACTTATGTTCAACCTATTGGCAAGAGTAGCTGTATAGGGATAAGTTGGAGAAGGCTTGGCACATCTTCAGATGAGGTTTATTTTATGAAATCTTATTCTGAAAATACTTATAGATTTACCTATGCTGCAGAAATATTACCTCTATTTTATATTGGTGGAAATTTTAAATTTTTGATTATTGATTATGAAGTAAAAGCTACTTCTGTTGCTTATGATTTGGGAGTTTTACTTAAAACTTTTGAAAAACATTTAAATATTGGAGTGCTTTTAAAAGATATTAATAGTCCAAAAGTAAGATGGCAGCATAAAGAAAAAGAGGAGGCTTATGAAGATACAGTCCCAATGAACTTGATAATAGGTGGCACAATACG
Source organism: uncultured Spirochaetia bacterium (assembly GCA_964605455.1). GTDB lineage: Bacteria > Spirochaetota > JAHITG01 > JAHITG01 > JAFGFC01 > CAZSCZ01. Next base: position 4,182 of record CAZSCZ010000087.1, on the reverse strand, counting down.
ACCAAACAACTATATTAATATTAGCATAGATTATAGAAATTTACTTGCTGATAACCATATAACACATATTGGGGTAGAGGGATGGTTATTAAACCGAATCCTATCTCCAAAAGCTGGGGTAATTCTTCGTAATGAAAAAATAGATTTAAGCTGTGGAATGGGAATTAAATATAAATATCTCAAATTTGATTATGCATTTGAATATCATAATGAACTAAATTATACCCATACATTGGGATTATCAATAAATTTTTAAGGAAAGCAAAATGAGAATAAAAATATTTTCTATAATATTATTCACATTTATCTGTTCCTGTGCTCCAATTGAGGATAATATTAAAGAAGAGAGACTTTCATTAAGAGTTATTGATACAGGAGAAAGGGATATATTGTTGGTTGATGATTTTGATGAAGGGACACATAAAAATTATCTTGGTGGTGGATTTGGAGCCTGGGATTATAGACCTTATGATAGAACCCAAAGTGCCAGTGTGTATTATACGAGAAAAGAAAAATTGGGTGAAAAGGGTTTATCTGTAGCAATAAAGTATGATGTAGATTCACCTTCTGTTGCATTTAATGGGTTCTGGATGAAATTAAATGGAGTAGATGTGAGTTCTTACAATAAACTTGTATTCTGGATAAAACCTGACCCTAAAAAAGGGTGTACTAAAATATTCAAAATAGAGCTTAAAAATAAAGCTGGAGAAGTTGGGAAATATTATATAAAAGGTATTAAAATAGGAGAATGGCAACAAATAATAATTCCTTTATCTGAATTTGAAGGAATTTCCAGTTTTAATGAAATGGATGAGTTTGTAATTGTATTTGAAGACAGAATAGTTACTCAAAAAGTTGGGAAATTATATTTGGATATGATTTATTTTTCTAAATAAGGAGTGAATTATGAGATTTATATTATTTTTGTTGATTATTATTTTAAATTCTAACTTTCTTTATGGTATTACAAAAGTAGTAATAGATGAATTTGAAAGAGTGAATCCTTATACGCGATACAGGATAGTTACAGAAGAGGAATCACATCTCTATCTTTCTATTTCTTCAGTAGCACATTCTGGCTCATATTCTATGCAAATGGAATACTCTTTATCTACCACAAAGCCCTGGGGATGTTATGTTGGTGTATTGATGAAAATGAAAGAAAAAGTATTGGATTGGTCAGGTGTTGAAAAGATTGGGATATGGGTCAAAGGTGATGGTTCTGATAATATCTTTAAAATAAGCTTTGTAGATGGGTCAGATGAGATATGGTTTTATGAAGATAAAAATATCTTACACTCTTCTAAATGGACCCTTCTAAGTATTCCAATAACAAAATTTAAACTATTTAAAGGTGGAGAAGTAAATAATGAAGTTTTTGATGTTAATGAACTCAAAGAAATAAGGTTTGATATTATTGGTAAAACATCTAAGACTGTTCACGGTAAAGCTGCAATTGTTTCAAAAGGTGCTGTTTTAATTGACCATTTCTATATAGAAGGTGCAAAATTAGAACCTGAACTTGTTACTTTGCCAGAAGAAAAAAAGTATTTCCAGATTCAACTCGGTCCAAAAGCAAATATAAATTTCAATGGAATGATTTATACAGAATATCTTAATATACCATATCAGCAAAATTTAACTTATAATAGAAATGAATTTGCCAGTTGGGCTAAAATTGGAATCAATGCTAATGTAGAGCGGTACTCAGCTAAAATAATTATAGCTTCTGAATTTCAAAGATTTGGTGAGTCTGCTTATAGAGAAAATGAATTTTCTGAGTATACAGGTCAAGTGCATCCTAATTATCCTTCAGCAGTAGTGCCATTCATCCAGTTTAGTGCAAATAAGGTTACACCTTTTATAGGTAATATTACTGTTGGAAATCTATATTTTACTTATACACCATATACCTTTTGTCCAACATTTGGATATGAGCAGAAATGGGGATGGAAACGAGTGATTCCAGAATGGGGATATAAAGGTATTAGTACAGAAGGTAATATCTCTGTAGTTCATTACCATACTTTTTTAATAAAACAGCCGTATAATTCGTTTGCTTATGGCTCAAAAATATCTACACATTTTAAGGATGTAGTAATTGGGAAAACAAAATTTAATGTAATAAATGCACGGCTAATATATGTAGGAGATAGAGAAACAGCTCTGTGCACAAATGATAATAAAATAAAAGATGTTAGTAAAGATGATGTATATTCAATTGATATATCTGTAAGATTTTTAAATTATAAGCTTGGACTTGAAGCATTCTGTGGTTATAATAAATATAAAAAAGAAGCAGTTGTTGATTATTCTGACCCACTTAATCCTATATATCTTAATAGAGTAAAGAATATACTTTCTGTTGAAGACCCAGCATATAAAGTAAAAATTATTTTTGATAATTTATTGCCTTATCTATTGTTAAGTTATGAGTATCGGTATCTTGGAACAGAATTTAAACCCAAATATAGAAAAGAGCCAATTATTTTTGATGACATTGATAGTGACCAGGAAGGACATAATATCTTCTTTATTTATTCACTATATGGATTTATCTTCTCTGGTGAATTTGATGTTCTAACGCGGTTATGTAATTCTGATTATTTCAGGAAAAGATACGGTGGTGGAATTGAGACATATAAGATTAAAAATTTGAATATTTTCTTTCATTATGAATGGCGGAGGGAATATTATAAATTTGTAAGCAACCGTTCTTATTATACTACTGAACGAAACGACAAGATAAATTGTTACGAATTTGGAGTGAAATCACAGCTTTCATCTGACTTTGATGTAAGATTTAAAATAAGGATAGAGGATGTGAAGTGGGTAGATGAGCCAAAACAGTTTAATACCCAGTCGTTAGAGGTGAAAGCAAATTATTATATTACTTCAAGCTTCTACTGTTATGGTGAATATAGAACAACACGTATGGGACATCCTGAATGGTTTTCACCTGGTTATGACCCATATTTTGATAATTTCTTAAGAATAGCAGCAGAATTTAAATTTTAAGGAGGAAACGAAAAATGGGAAAAAATTTAAAATTCCTCTTTCTTATTGCAATATTGGGTATTATTTTTACTCCGAATTTATTTTCTAAAACATTACTTATAGATAATTTTGAACAGGAGCTGGTAAACTCACTTGGTGGGAAAATGGACATCTGTACAAGTAATGCATCTATAACTCCATTTTATGAGTCTGACTCTTCAATAACTTTTGGTCGTTCTGGTAAATCATTGGGATTATCATATAATATTTCTGTTGATGAAAGCTGGGCAGCATTGTGGTCAAAATTGAAAGGATTAGATTTAACAGAGTATAATTATCTTTCATTTTGGATAAAGGGTCAAAATGGTGGTGAAACTGTTAAAATAGAATTACATAATAAAGAGAAAAGGTATAACTATAATCACACAAATTTTAATACCGGTGCGGAGATTTATGTGTCCGAATATTTAGATGGTGGTATTACGCAAGATTGGCAGAAAGTTGTAATACCTCTGGATACTTTCCTCCCATTATATCAGATGACAAATATAGTTGAAATTGTTTTTTCATTTGAGGAATATGCATCTACTGAAAATGGCTCGCCTAAAAAAGGCACAGTATATATTGATGATTTATTGGTAGGCACTTGGGACCCAAAATATGTAAGATTAGACCACTATGGAGATAAAGTAGGAAGATGTACTTTAGGTGGAAATATATCATCTGGTGGAGCTAATGGTGGATGGATCACTAATACTTATGTAGATGAAGAATATAAAGATTATCCATATAGTTTAAAAATTGAATATGATGTTACTTCCGCAGGCTCTTTTGTTTTTTGTTGGCATTTGTTTGGATATGGGGATGTATGGACAAAAACAGATTTGAGTAAATATAATTATCTTAGCTTTTGGGCAAAATCAACAAATGAAAATATATATGGAAATGGAATTGCAGATGGTGGCAAAGGGATGAAGATAGAGATGAAAACAAATGATTGCGCAGGAGCTTCTTTCTTTACGCGCTGTACAACAATTTCAAATATATGGCAGAAATTTGTTCTTCCTTTAACTAATTTTAAAGCCTGGTGGGTGTCAGGTGATCCACCTATTGATAAATCAAAAATAGTGGAAATTGTATGGGTGTTTGAAAGTAATAATTTAAACCCGGAAGATCGGATTGGCA
>CAZSCZ010000086.1:2284-9624 GCA_964605455.1 uncultured Spirochaetia bacterium | reverse complement strand
TAAGAAAATCATTTAAGTCAAACTCTTGTTTTTTAATCTTTTCTTCAAGTTTAGAGATTTCTTCTTCTTGTGCCATTTCCTGTGCCTGTTGAACAAGAGAGACAACATCTGTCATACCAAGTATCCGTTTAGCAATTTTGTGAGGAGAAAATTTCTCTATATCCTTAAGATTTTCACCGGTACCTATAAAAAATATATCAAGATTTGTAAGATACTTTAAGGAAAGTGCTGCTCCACCTCTTGCATCACTATCAAATTTTGTTAATATTACACCACTTAAATTTAAAACTTTTTTGAATTCTGTAGCAACATTTATAAGATTTTGACCTGTTAGTGCATCAGCAACAAATATTGTAAAATCAGGTTTAATTTTATCTGAAACATCTTTTAATTCATTCATTAAGTCAGTGTTAAGTTCCATCCTTCCAGCAGTATCAATTATAGCAAGATTGAATTTATTCTTTTCACAATATTTCAATCCATCTTTGATTATTTTTAATGGTGAAGATTCTTTTGTATCACAGAACACAGGTATACTATATTTTTTCCCCATTATAATAAGCTGTTCAATTGCTGCGGGTCTATAGGGGTCAGCTGCAACTACGATTGGGTTGAATTTTTTAAATCTATTTGCAAGCTTTATTGCTGTGGTAGTCTTACCAGAACCATTCAAACCTACAAGCATAATACTTGTAATTTTATTTATTGGAAAACTATCAGGAAACGAAACTATTTCAGTGCCTAATAGTGAGACAATTTCATCATATACTATCTTTATAAATTGTTGTGATGGAGATATACTCTTTAATACTTTTTCACCAAGTGATTTATTTTTTATATTTTCAATAAAATGTTTTACAACTTTATAATTCACATCTGCTTCCAGCATAGCAAGTTTAATTTTTCTTACTGCATTTTCTATATTCTCTTCCCGAATCTTTCCAGTGCCTTTTATGTATCGGTAAATTTCTTCAAATTTTTCCCGTAATATTTCAAGCATAAATTTATACTCAATATAATATAATTTATTATAAACTAAATCAATGGTCTGCTTAATTTATAATAAAAAAAACAATTTGTCAAGTTTTTGTGGAACAGTTACAAGTATAAATTTGATTTTCTGTAATAATCATATCCATTCTAATATCATGCTCTTCTATTGGTAATCTTTTCTTTACTTGAAATGCAAAACAGAGCCCAACTTTATATCCTACTATTTGGGTAAGAAATCTGTCAAAATATCCTTCACCTCTGCCAAGTCTAAAACAAGATTTATCAAAGGCTAATCCTGGTATGAGCAAAAGGTCAAATTCTTTTTTTCTCACTTCACTACCTTTAAATGGTTCGGGTATTTTGTATATACCTGTTTGTAATTCATTAATTGAGTTTATTTGAAATATTTTTAAAATTTTCGTTGATTTTATTATCTTAGGAACATATACTTTTTTTCCGTTTTTTAAAGAGAAATCTATAATATTAATTGTATCAACTTCTTTATCAAACGAGACATAAGTAAAGATTTCTTTTGCACTTGAATATATTTTTAATGAAATAAGTTTTTCAAAAATTTTTTTGTCGTATTTATTTTTTTCTTTTAATGAGAATTGTTTTAACTTTTCTTTTATCTTTTCTCGCTCGATTTGTTTTAAATTATTCAATTTGGCTCCTCAATTCTTTTATTTTATTTACAATATTTCGTGTAATTCCGGGAATTTTTAATAATTCCTCTACTGGTGCAGTTACAATACTTTCAATACTTCCAAAAGTTTTAAGAAGCCTACTTTTTAATTTCTCACCGATGCCTGGAATATCATCCAATTGTGAGTGAACAAGTTCTTTCTTTCTTAACCTTTTATGAAATTCTATTGCAAATCTATGTGCCTCATCTCTTATATTTTGTAAAAGTTTCAATGCAGAAGAATTTCTATTTAATTTTAACGGTTCAGATTTACCAGGAATAAAAATTAATTCCTCTCTTTTAGCAAGAGCAATTATTGGGATATTGTAAATCTCATTTTTATGTAATGCAGAGAGTGCAGCTGTAAGCTGACCCTTTCCACCATCAATTAAAATTAAATCTGGCAAATTTTTGTTCTCATCTTTTATTCGTTTGTATCGCCTGAACACAACTTCTTCCATCATCTTAAAATCATCAATTCCATCTACTGTTTTAATTTTAAATTGTCTATATTCATTCTTTGCAGGCTGTGCATTTATAAATTTCACCATTGAACCAACAGCAAATTTACCACTTATATTTGAAATATCAAATGCTTCTATTTCAGTTGGAAGCCGCTTTAAATTTAATACTTTCTGGAGTTGTATTAATCTTTTCTTTGATTCCCTCATTTCAATATCCATCAAATAATTACTAAGCTCTATTACGGAGTTTTCATATGCCATTTTCAGTAACCTGTTTTCAAATTCTGTCTTTGCTATCTTTATATTTATCTTTTGACCTGTAATATTAAAAAGCCATTGCTCAATCAATTCTGCATCTTCTATCTGAATGCTTAATAACACCTCTTCAGGAAGAAAAGAAGGATTAGAATAATATTGTTTTATAAACGAAGTTATTATTTCATCAGTTGTCATTTCTTTGAATTTCTTTTCTATTACAAAATTGTTTTTACCAACCATTTTTCCTTCCCTTATAAAAAGAAGTGTGATATTATAAATTTCTCCTTTATATGAAAAGGCAATTACATCCTTACTTTCAAATTTTGAAGAAATAATTTTTTGTTTTTCCATAACTTTTTCAATCGCTAAAAGCCTGTCCCTTATTTTAGCAGCTTTTTCAAATTCAAGTTTTTTTGTATATTCTTGCATTCGTAAGTTTAATTCCTGTATAAGGTCGTGATTCTTTCCTTGTAGGAAAAGCGATATCTGTTTTATAATTCGCTTATATTCTTGCGGGTCAACATTGCCTTGACAAGGAGCTAAGCATTGTTTCATTTGATAGTATAAACAATAATTTCCAACAGGCTTAAAGTAAGGAGGTATAGATCGCTCTAACTTTAATTTTTTATTACATTTTCGTATTGGAAAAATTCTATTAATAAGTTTAAGTGTTTCACGCATAGATTTTACAGAAGTGTATGGCCCAAAATATAGTGCATTATCTTTTGCTCTTCTTCTCACAATTATTAATCTTGGATATTCTTCATTTATTGTTAGTTTAAGGAATGGGTACCTCTTATCATCTTTTAATAAGATATTATACTTTGGTAGATGTTGTTTTATAAGTGTATCCTCCAGTATGAGCGCTTCAATCTCATTTTCTGTAACAATAAAATCAATATCAAAAATATTGTTAACAAGAATGGATGTTTTAGGATCAGTGAAAGAATTAGAAAAATAAGAGGAAACCCGATTATGGAGATTTTTAGCTTTTCCAACATAAATAACTTTATTATTTTTATCTTTCATTAAATACACGCCGGGAGAGCGTGGGAAAGTTTTGATTTTTTTTAAAATTTCCATATTTGAACAAAATTTTAAATAATTAGCTAGCTCCTGCTTGAATCAATTGGAGGCGGCGGGAATCGAACCCGCGTCCCTGGATTATCTGTCTCAAACATCTACATACTTAGTTGGTGTATAAATCTTGGTTATTGGTAACCCACCAACAGGTCCAATAACCCAGCCTGAAATATACTAAGATACAGGTCTCAGGCAAGCCCGTATCCAGGCTAACAGTAAGTTTGCGCATTAAGGCGAGCCTGTTAGCACACTCACCTTAACGCGGCTGCCTAATCACGATTAAGCAGCAAGAGCCAATTCTTCGTTGGCATTTAATATTTAAAATTGGAGATTTTTTACGGGTTTCTCCAAACCCGGTATGCAGTTTGAGCCAGGTAAACCCAGGTCGAACCCATTTCGCCCCCATATTATCAAAGAGCTATGCTCTTTAATTTTCTTTTCTTTAATTCGCGTTCTATTGCTATCTGATGTTCTCGTTTTTTTATATCTTCTCTTTTATCATATTTCCGTTTACCTTTACCTATTCCTAATTCAACTTTCGCCCATTTTCCCCTAAAGTATATTTTTAATGGCACAATTGTATATCCTTTTTCTTGCTGTTTTCCCATTAATCGTTTCAATTCCTGCTTATGAACCAAAAGCTTTCTGTCACGTTTAGGGTTATGATTTGTAAAAGAACCATTTTTATATTCACTTATATGAACATTACATAAATAAAGTTCACCATTTTTTACCCTTGCATACCCATCTTTTAATGCTACTCTACCCTCTCTTATTGCCTTTACTTCTGTCCCTTTTAATTCTATCCCTGCTTCCAAATTTTCTTCTATATTATAAAGTCGGCTTGCTTGTTTATTTGTTGCAATAATTTTCACTGCTACTATTTATAATATAATACAAAAATTTAGTATGTCAAGCTGGTGATAGCGAATGTGTTTGAAAAGTCATCCAATCATTTTTCATTTTTGCATCACATCCTGTGATGCGGTGAAGTCTTCGCCTATCCCACACTTACAGGATATAAATGTGGGATTACAGCTCCGAAAAACGAAAATAATTAATGATTTTTCTTTATAAGCTCCTGACCCTCACTACTCTCCTACTATTATAAAAAAGTTGACAATTTATATTTTATTATATATTTATTATAGAATTATGAACAAACAATAATGTTATGGTAAGATTTATATGAGTAATGAAACAATAAATTTAATAAAAGAAAATAAAATAAGAAAAGGCAGTGTACTTACAACATCTAAAATAGCAGGTATCCTTGCAGATAAGCAAACTGATAAACTTATTCTTCTATGTCATACTATTGGAGTTGATATAATTGATTTATATTTTGATTTAAGTGATAATTTTAAAGTAACATCAATATTAGAAACAACTGGCACAAAAATATAATATTATGAAAAAAAAGTGAATATTAGAAATATTCTGGTAAATATTATAAGTAGTAAATCTGACGACATACCTGTTACTGATATCTGGCGAATCCGAATGATTAATATAAGTTTACTGGTAGGTATTTCATTTTTATGTTTCTTTAGTATAGATAGTCTCCGTAGAGGGTACTATACAATTGTATTATGTGATATTATAGCAATTTTAATTTTTATTGCAAATTTATTTTATTTAAGAATAACCAAAAATTGTAAAGTAGCAGGTAGAATAATAGTTCTTATAGTGCTATTTTTATTTGAGTATCTTTTCTATTCTGGAAATTCTGAAAATGGCCTCTTCTTTTGGCTTGTTTCTTATCCTCTTATAACATTATCTGTTATTGGGTATAAAGAAGGTAAATATTGGATCTTTTTAGCATTGCTTTTTGCCATTTTGATTTATATATATAATTTTCATTATTTAGACTTGAAGAATTATTCGCTTGTATTTATTATGAAGTTTATAGGGGTATATTTACTTATCTCACTTGTAGGATCTGTTTATGAAACAACTCGTCGGAATGCAGAAAATGTATTAAAAGCAAATGAGAAAAAATATAGATTCTTATATGAAGAGAGTTTATCTCTTAATATTATATTTGGATTTGACAGAAAAATTATTGATGTAAGTAAATCATTTACAGAGCTTTTAGGGTATCGGAAAGAAGATGTTATTGGTAAGGACATAATAAAATTTGTTGTTCCATCTCAAAGAGAGGTAGTAGCAAATCAGATTAGTCAGGATTTAAAAGGTGAAAATACACCAGAATTACAGGTTGACGTCATTAAAAAAGATGGTGGATTTCGAACTATATTGTTTGGACCTAAAAACACAATTATTTATGAGAATAATAAGCCCAAAGGAATATTGGTTAGTGCTATTGATATTACTGATTTAAAGCGGACTCAACAAAATCTAAGAGAAAGTAAGCAAAAGCTAAATACAATTTTAAATTGCGCCACAGAATCAATATTTACCAAAGATCTTAATTACAGATATACTTTTGTAAATGAAGCCTGTTGTAAACTATTTGGTATCTCATCTGAAGAAATTATAGGAAAAACAGACGCTGATTTCTTTGCTCCGGAAGATGTGAAACATATAAATGAGGTTGATAAAAAAGTATTACAAGGTGAAATTGTAGATGAAATTCGTACAAAAACAGTAAAAGGTAAAAAATATATCTTTCATATAATAAAATTTCCATTAAGAGATAGTAATGGAAAAATTTACGGATTAGGTGGAATAGCAAGGGATATTACAAGACAGAAAGAAATGGAAGAAGAATTTTTCAAAATGCAGAAATTACAATCTGTGGGAATTTTAGCTGGTGGTATTGCACATGATTTTAATAATATTTTAACTGCGATTTTGACTAATATATCTTTAGCTTTAACTGAATTAAATAGAGATGATGAGATATATAAGTTATTAAGTGAAGCAAAAAAAGCTACTGTACAAGCAAAATCTTTAACCAGGCAGCTACTTACATTTTCAAAAGGTGGCGCTCCTGTAAAAGAGGAAGCTTCTATGAAAGACCTTATAATAGATTCTGTGCACTTTGCTTTAAGAGGCACTAATGTAAGCTATCAACTTGATATAGCAGATGACCTATGGCCTGTAGAAATTGATAAAGGACAAATTAATCAGGTTCTAAATAATCTTATTATTAATGCTGTTCAAGCAATGCCAAATGGTGGAATAATTAAAATAAAAGCTGAGAATGTTGAAATTAATAATGAAAATAAAATCACGAAATTAAAATATGGTAAATATGTTAAAATATCTGTTCAGGATCAGGGAATTGGCATACCTAAAGAAAATTTGAAGAATATATTTGTTCCTTATTTTACAACAAAGCGGGAAGGTAGTGGCTTAGGGTTAGCAACAAGTTACTCTATTATTAAAAAACATGATGGTTATATTACAGTGGACTCACAATTAGGTGTTGGAACTACTTTTACATTTTATTTGCCAGCACTAAATAAACAATTTGTTAGAAAGAAGGTTGAACAAAAAAAATTACCTACAAGAAAGGGAAGAGTTCTGGTAATGGATGACGAAAAAATGATTAGAGATGCTGTTGGAAGAATACTTAGAAAAATTGGGTATGAAGTTGATTTTGCACGAGATGGAATGGAAGCAATTGAAATTTATAAAAAAGCATTGAAAGATAATAAAACTTTTGATTTTGTTATAATGGATTTGACAATTCCTGGGGGTATGGGTGGAAAAGAAGCAATAAAAAAGATTCTTGAAATTGATCCTGATGCTAATGTTATTGTTGCAAGTGGTTATTCTAATGACCCTATAATGGCAAATTACAAGGATTATGGATTTAAAGGTGTTGTATGTAAACCATTTGAAGTTAATGAACTAATTCAGGTATTTGATAAAATATAAAAATATCA
>CAZSCZ010000086.1:0-2274 GCA_964605455.1 uncultured Spirochaetia bacterium | reverse complement strand
TACTTTTTTAAAAAGTATAAAATAATAATACTGTACCAAGAATAAGAAATAAAATAAATGTAAGAAATTTTATCAGTGATATGTTTTTCTGAAAAACTTTACTTATTTTTTCGGAAGAGATACCTGAATAAAATAAACCAAATATAATTATTAAAGGAATTATAAACATTATATTATAAATCACAAGATATACAAAGCCAATAAGTTCGCCTGTTCGTGTTAAATATATAACAGTTGGTAAATATATCTGTCCTGTACAGGCAAGCTCAAACAATGAAACCAAAAAACCAAGTAATATTGCTGAAATTATTATTGAGCCCTGTCTCGTTTTTTCTCTTATTGTTTTGTGGATTTTTATTTTAAATGAATCGGGTAATTGTAATATCATCTCTTTAAATTTGGCTTTTTTAGCAAGGAAAAAATCTTTTAAACTTAAAAAAGCGAGTATATATGCAAAAATTGCTATTATGAGATTTATGAACATAGAAATTTTATGAAAAAAAGGAAGTCTTTTTATACCTTCAAAGGAGCCAAACCCGATTAAAAGGTAAGTGACAAATACCGCAAGTGTATAAAATATTCCTGTAACTAATATAGTTTTTTTTGAGCGTTTCAAATATGTTAAATATGAAATTAAAAATATAATAGTTGCAAAGGCGCAAGGATTAATACCGTCCAAAAGTCCAGCATAGACAACAGGCAAAAATGAAAGAGAAATTATTTCAGATGAGTTATTTATTTTATTCAAATTAAAAAATTCTGTTTTTATATTATTTCTAATATATCCTTCCACTATTTTAGGAAATTGCTCATATACATTTTTAAAACCAGAAATATAAATATTATTAATAACTATTACTGGCACCTCAGCATCTTCCTTTTTAAAATAGTCTCTTATATTTAAGAGTAATTCAAAATTTTTCTCTTCCATAATATCAAAATCTTTATAAACAAGTTTTATATTAAACTTATTTTCTATCTCTGGAAAAAAGTTATATTTTATTTTATAACATTCATTACAATCTGAAGATGAAAAAAGATAAAATTTTATCATATTAGGAGCAGTATAAGAAATAGAAATTGTAGAAAAAAACAGCACAATAATATAAAATAAAAAACATTTTCTCATCTTCGTATTCTCCTGAAGTATGTAGAATAAAAAATAGTATAATATTCAAAGTTAATCAAGAAAAAATTTCTGTAAGAAGGAAGTAGAGGGGGACGGTGCACAACTTTATTAATTTTATAATTTCTGAACACTGAACACTGAGAACTGTGCACAAAGTTCAAAGTTACAAAGTTAATAAAGTTTTGCACCGTCCCCGCAACTCATAATTGACTTCTGAGTAAAATGATATTAAATTTTTACACTTAAATGAGAGAATATATTATAAGACGAATACTTTTAACAATACCGACACTAATTGGAATAACACTTATCACATTTATAATATTACATCTTGTGCCTGGGGACCCTGCAGCATTGAAAGTGCGAATGGGTGCAGAAAGCATCAAAAGTGATGCTGTGGCAAGAGAAATAATTGAACAGACCCGAAAAATGTATGGACTTGATAAGCCTCTATTTGTTCAATATTTAAATTGGCTTAAATCAGTTGTAACACTTGATTTTGGTTATTCCTTAAAAGACCACAGACCTGTTATTGATATTTTAAAAGAGAGGGTTCCTATAACATTGCAATTAAGTATAATCTCTACTCTTTTGGTTTATCTTATTGCTATTCCAATAGGAGTTTTTTCTGCTGTAAAACAATATTCTCTTGTAGATAAAATAATTACACTTATCTTATTCATTTTATATTCACTTCCAAGTTTTTGGGTTGCAATTCTCTTAATAATGTTTTTTGGTGGCGGCGAATATTTAAATCTTTTTCCTGTATATGGGCTTTCATCTGATAATGCATCTTCATTTGGATTTTTCAAATGGCTTTTGGATAGGTTATGGCATCTTGTTTTACCAATTATATGCTTAACTTATGGTGGTCTTGCCTCTCTTTCAAGATATTCACGGTCTGGAATGCTTGAAGTTATTCGGCAAGATTATATAAGAACAGCACGTGCTAAAGGACTACCTGAAAAAATTGTTATATTCAAACATGCTTTGCGAAATGCACTTATACCAATTATAACACTTCTTGCTTATCTTTTGCCTGGATTTTTTAGTGGAAGTATTATTATTGAAAATATATTCTCTATACCAGGAATGGGGAAACTTGCTTTTGAAGCAACACTTTCAAGAGATTACCCACTCATTAT
>CAZSCZ010000085.1:0-9719 GCA_964605455.1 uncultured Spirochaetia bacterium | reverse complement strand
AATTTATAGTAAATCCACCAAACTGTTTTGCAAGTGCTCTTAATTCATTTTCTGTCCTCTTCTGTGCTTCTGCCAACTCCTGCACTCGCTCATCTGTCCTCTTCTGTGCCTCTGCCAACTCCTGCACTCGCTCATCTGTCCTCTTCTGTGCCTCTGCTAACTCTTTTTGTGCCTCTGCTAACTCTTGCACCCGCTCATCTGTCCTCTTCTGTGCCTCTGCTAACTCTTGCACTATCTCTACTAATTCTTCAAAATCTTCTTTTGATGGTAAATGTTCCTTTAAAACTTCTATGAGCACTCGTGCTTGATGCGGTGGAAATGCACTATTTATTTTCCGCTCTATATACTCATGCATCTCTCTTTATACCCTCCAAACTATTATTAGTCTGTTCAGAAATTATAATTTAAACCATACCTAAAATTATAAATCACACACTTTGAATTTCCATACTTTCAAAAGGCACACCCCCCACTTACATCCTGTAAGTGTGGGATGTGCCTCTTATTATCTAAATTAACCAAACAGTCTCATTATCTTTTAAATATAATAAGCTTTTTCTCTTAAATTGTCAAGTTTTTTAAAATGGCGTCAACAATGAAGAATGAAAAGCATCTTTTTGTCATTAATTTATGTAAATATGAGCTCTTCATTTGTCATTACTGAAAAAGTGCTGGATTAAAAAACCTTGAATCTCAGATATAATTGATGTTAACTATTATTTTGTTAAGCTAAGAGAGCACCTAAAAAGATTTATCACCTCCTAAAATTCCTCCCAACAAACCACTACCAATACCTCCGATACCTTTCTTTTCACCTTTTTGTTGAGAACGAGAAGCAGCAAAAATGCGATCAGCTAAACGAGAAAATGGAAGGCTCTGTAAATAAACTAATCCTGGACCAGTCATCTTTGCTAAAAACAATCCCTCTCCACCAAAAAGAGCATTTTTAAATCCTCCTACAAACTGAATATCATAATCCACAGATGGATGAAACCCTACCAAACATCCTGTATCTACACGCAAAACTTCCTTGTTGCGAAGTTCCTTTTTGATAATAGTTCCTCCTGCATGAATAAATGCCATACCATCTCCTTCTAAACGCTGTAGAATAAATCCTTCACCTCCAAAAAGTCCAGCACCAATTTTTTTTGTAAAAGCTACTTCAATCTCAATCCCTCTTGCGGCGCATAAAAATGCATCTTTTTGACATAGAAAACTTCCACCTAATTTATCTAACTCCAAAGGAATTATTTTCCCCGGATAAGGAGCACCAAAAGCCACATATCCTTTCTCTTTTCCGTGATAAAGAAAAGTAGTGATAAAAAAGCTTTCTCCTGTAATCATTCGTTTAAAACCTTTAAATAACCCACCTGTTGATGTTTGCATTTCTACTCCTTCACTCATAAACATCATTGCCCCTGCTTCTGCCCTTACCCCTTCGTTAGGGTCTAATTCAATTTCTACTATCTGCATATCATCGCCATAAATTTTATAATCAATAACATCTGCCATACTTTAATCACCTCCTTTTAAATACTAGACTGTTCGGAAATTATAATTTAAGTCATACCTAAAATTATAAATCACACACTTTAAATTTACCTATTTTCAAAAGGCACAAAATTTTACTCATTCTCGCATCACATCCTGTGATGCTCCGAGGTCTCCGCCTATTTTGACATCCTGTCAAAATTACGGCTCCGAAAACCGTAAAATTTTGTGCCTTTTGCCACTCAAATTACCGAACAGTCTCAATACTTCTTAATTTACTGAGAAAAAAAATCACAGCCTTTTCTTGAGCCTGTCAGAAATAAGCTGCGAATTTTTAAACTTACATAGACAAATATCTGTCTATCTCTATTCTATATCTGTTTTTATATTATAAACTTTTCAATAAAATGTCAATTTTTTTTAATTTTCACTGATAATTATTCCAACTATTCTGAATTTTTATATGTAAAATTTTATATAACCAGACTTAACTTACCCCATACTTAAATAATATTTTAGAGAAATTTTTGTTTTGACTTTTTTTTTATTTATTATATCTTTAATGTAGCAGGAGTAAATAAATGAAAAAGATTATTCAATGGTTCATTTTAAGTATCACTATTGTAAGTAGTATTGTATATGGAGCAAGTACACTTACATGGAAATTTAATACTTATGAAAAATTTGTATATGGTGATTTCTTTAATGTATCACTTACAGAAGATGGAGAATTGACACTTTCGCCTGCTCTTGAATCTGTCTCAAGTATTGACTGTATGTATATATGGGACATTAAGTCGGATAGTAAAGGTAATATCTATCTTGCTACAGGTAATAATGGAATTGTATATAAAATTGATAGAAAAGGAAATGTATCAGAATTTTTTGAGACAGCCTCAATAGCTGCATTTAAAATTCTTATAGATAAAAAAAATAATTTATATGTAGCAACACTTACTCGTGGGCTAATTTATAAAATTTCACCTAAAGGAAAAGGCAGAGTATTTTATGTTTTTAAAGGCGATCATATATGGGATATGATATTTGACAAAAATGGCAATATAATTCTTGGCACAGGCGTTCCCGGTAAACTCTATAGATTAAATGTAAAAAATGGGAAACTTAGTGAAATATGTAGCACTAAAGAAATGCACATTCTTTCTATAATTCAGGATAGAGAAGGAAATTTCTATTTTGGCACATCTGATAAAGGCGCAATTTATAAATTTTCACAGGATAAAAATGAATTAAAAGTAATTTATCAAACAGGCGAAAATGAGGTTCATACCCTATGTTTGCGAAGTGATGGGATACTATTTGCAGGAACATCTGACAAAGAATTTAAGTTTCCTTTTACAAAGGAAAAAATTTTACAACGAAAAAATAAACAGCAAAAGAGTTCTAAGACTGAGCTATACAAAAAGATAAAAGCTCCATTAAATTGTGTATATAAAATTACGCCATCTGGTTATGTTACAAAAATTATAGAATTGAGAGATACAATATTTTTAAGTCTAATATTTGATAAAGAAGAAAATCTTTATGTTGGAACAGGTGACTCTGGAATAATTTATCGTTGTGATAAAAACGATAAAGTAGAAAAACTTGTTGAAGTAGATGAAGAGCAAATAATATCGTTATATCAAACTGCACACGGCGAAATTTTAGTAGGCACAGGTAATATAGGAAGTTTATATAAATTAAAAATAAATTATGCTAAATATGGCAATTATATTTCTGAAGTTCTTGATGCAGGAGGATGGGCAAAATGGGGTAGAATTAGATGGGATTGGAACCAAAAAAAACATACATATATAACAGTTCAAACGAGAAGTGGAAATACTTCTGATATTGATGATACATGGAGTGAATGGTCTGAAGAATATACAAATGCAAAAGGGTCTCTTATAAATTCACCTTCCAGTCAATTCCTTCAATTTAAAATAAATTTTAAAACTTATAGAAGTGATGTTACACCAATTTTATATAGTATAGAAATTCCGTATCTTTTAAATAATCGCCCACCTCAAATTATAAGCTTGGAATTAGACTATCCTGATGAAAGGAATGGAAAAACATCTACAACTAAATCTCGTGGGAATTCATTAAAACAATGGGAACGAAAAATAAAATGGGAAGCAAAAGACCCTGATAATGATAAATTGCTCTATTCAGTATTGGCTAAAATAGAAGGCTCCTCTCAGTGGATTTTATTAAAAGAAGATTTCACATCTTCAGAGTTTATTTTTGATACACGAAAGTTACCAGATGGTATATATCAATTTAAAGTTATAGCAGATGACTTACCTGATAACAGTGAAGGATATAACTTAAAAGCTGAAAAAATTTCAAAGAAATATATAATAGACACTACACCACCTGAAATAATTAAACTTCAATGGAAACATTTAAAAGGAAATTCTTTTAAAATAATGGGAAAAATTTCAGATAATCTGTCAAGAATTAGTAGTATATCATATTCTATTGATGCTAAAAAATGGATTAACTTATTTCCTAAAGATATGCTTTTTGATTCCAATATAGAAGAATTTGAATTTATTTACAAAGATACCACGAAACCTACTATAATAATGATAATGGCAACAGATGAGTGGAATAATATAAATACTCGCTATGTAAAAATAGAAAAAACTAAATAGAAATTTTCTATTCCTCTGTTAATTTATCTATTTCTTTTTGTAATTATATTAAAATTTCACGGATAGACTTTTTATTAATAAAAAATTAATATTTTTCAGTAGTCTGTTAAAAATAATTGAAAATTTATAAACTGCGCGTATTAAAATTTAATGAAATGGAAATAAAAACAATAAGCTCTCTCTCTCAGATTTACTCATTATTTTATCTATTCCCCTTATTTTAGAACCTCTCCATATTATAGATTTTAAAATATATTTCAGATTTTTAATATGCTCCTTCCTTACATATTCAATATCTATAACAATGCCTAAACCATTAGAAATAAAATAGTATAATCTTTCATATCTCCAAGCAGATACTCGTCCAAGAGAAAGTTCTGCTGGATAACGAAGCACTATAACAGGAATCGTAGCACCATTAAAGTTTTCAAATTCTATTTCTCCAATCTCTAATCTTGGATTATTTTTCTTATATAATGAATAAAGAAGTTTGAATTTTATCTCGTGATAACTATTAACACTGCCCACAGAGTAAATTGATAACATTGCATCCCGTGGCCCAATATTTACTTTGGGATAAATATAAACAACACCAGCTCTTTTAAAGTCAGCCATTTTCACCCAGTCATCAGGATATCTGAGACTAAACCATTCACAACTATAAGTCTGTTCACTAAAAACAAGTAAAGGATACAAAATCAAGACTATTGTTAATTTTACAATTCTATTCATTTTGTTAATAAAATGTTCCTATATAGTATATTTATATACTTCATTAATAATAAATACACATAATCTTTCACTATATTATGTGTATTTATTCTATCTTCAAGCTTATAAACAGTTAATCTTAATTTAAGTGCATATATCTGAGAAAAATATCTATTTCAGCTGCTTATATACACATTAAATTTACATATTCTAAAATTAGTTTATACAAGCGTCTCTATTTCCCCCGTATCCATTTCAATTTCAGAACTGAACTTTTTATTATTTAACTATAACTCTGAATACCAATCTTACAACTTCACCTGCTGACAATGCTGGCGATTGATGGTTAGTACAATATACTGTACTTGAAGAAACATATGAACCAAATCCACTTGCACCATAGTTTGACACTGAATTTGGTACATAGGTTGTCTCTGGTGGAATATAATCGCGAATTACTACATCATTTGCAGGACCAGCTGTGGCAGAATTTGAAACATAAACTTCATAACGGATTGTTGCACCTGGAACTGCTCCACCTGTTGGTACCCAGCCATTAGTTAATACTTCTATAAATGTAATCTTTTTAACAATAGTAATTTGAGGTCCTGATACAGTAATTCTCCACGCATTATCATCAACGCCACCAGTACCATACCAGACTACAGCACCATCAATTATATCACCAAGTCCGCGTCCATTAGGACCTCCATACCATTCACCATTGTCACCTTGATAGTTAGTAGTATTTTGAGCAGTATTTGTAGGAAATGCTGCTAATTCCCATTCTTCGTAACTACTATTTTGTGCTGATGGATCAACTTGGACTTTAAATTTAACCTCTACTACTTGGTTTCGCAATAATGTAATATAACCTACACTATCTTCACCTGAGCCAGAACCCATTAATCCCCATACACCATTAAGATTAGTAAATACTTGCCAATTCCAGGGACCATTAGCTATTCCACCTGTAGCATAATTCGTTACAACTATTCTAAAAGTAAATTTGTCATTACCCAAATTTGTAAGCTTGCTCATATTTGAATAATATGCTCCTGAACTCGCACTAGCTATATCAGCATCAGCTGCCCATACACCACCCTTAATCTTTAATACTTTTATATTCGTATAATCACTTTGAGCTTGAAAATTTGCACCTGTAACAGTAGCATAATTAGATATTGTCGTATCATAAGGGGTGGCATTTGTATATGCACTAAATGCCGCTGTCGGGAGCATAATAAGAACAATAATGAGTAATCCAATTATCATTATTGATTTGCGATATGCCATTCGCTATTTTACCTCCTTCCTTTGAATTTTCTCTCTTCTAATATTATACCACATTTATTTACAAATGTCAACTTTTTTTTTCTTTACCTTTCTTGTAAAAAGAGTGCTGGTATTAACTTAATTCTATTCAATCATTAATACTTTATATTCTGGGTTACCATAATCCGGAATTTTAAAAACTTTTATTTCTACAAGTTGAACAAACGGAATAGGTTTAAAAGGCAAATCAGAGCCAATTTTTGCATTTTGAGGAATAACTACTTTTATGTATCTAGCTTTTTTGCCATTATAAACAAGAGAAACTTCTCTTAATAAAAGACCTGCTGTTCCATGTGATGCAATAACTTTTCCTAATTTTTTCGTATCAATCTTCTTATTTACTAATTTCATATTCTTTAACTCTTTTCCAATATATACATTAAACTCACGTGGATAGTCTACTGCACGCCATATAATTTTAATATTTCTTATTCTAAAAACCTTGCCTAAATCTACAATAGCAACTTGTTCCTGTTGATTACAGTTGCCCGAAAGCGCTATCCCAGTTACATCTAAATTACCATCTGTAATTTTACGCAGATTTGAAAAATCAGGCAAATTTTTATTTTTCTCTGAATATAAAAAAGTCCCATATGTCTTCTTCTTATAAGCAATATTATCTTCTTTTGTAATAAATTTTTTAATCGCTTCAGTTCTGTTCCCAAATTTATCAATCAAAATAAGTTGACAAATAAATTCAGTCTCTGGAATAAGACCTCTTATCTCAAACTTCCGACTTATCTTTAAATCATTGTCGCTATATACATATTGAAGTGATTTTATATCTTTTCCAATAAACAATTTAAATTTGCAAGGCAGATTTGCTCTCCATAATAATCTTGCACTAAATTTTTTAGTATCATATATATTAAATACTTTTACGCGGGGTAAAGGAATACCTTTAGTTTTAAACTTATATACTTTACCCATAACTGCTTTTCCATCTATAGTAACAGCAACAGGTTGAACATAATATGTGGTGCCCTTTAGTAAATCACTTATGAATATTGTATGTTCTTTATATATATCTAACTCATGCCTGTAATTTTTAAGAATATGCGGAGTCTCCCCTACCCTAACATAAGCACTCGTGGGATAAGTTGTTTTAAATTTTATAGTTGCAGAATGCTCTTTTATATCTACTACTTTAAAGTCTTTTATTTTTACTTTTAATTTAATCTTAGATGTGTATATTTCCATTTCACTTATTCTTACTGGATACTTTTTTGCATCAAGAACAGTAACCTTTACAAAAAACCCTACTGTATTTTTTGTATTATCCGTTGTAATTATTAAACCATTTTTTTCGTTTTCTTTCTTAAGAATATGAATAAACTTACTCTCCCATTCAAATAAGTTTTTTCCTATTTCTACTTTATATTTTAAAGGCTGATGACCTTTTACCCAATAAAATTTTACTTTATTTATATACTTTGCTCGCCCCATTACAATAATAAAGAAATTTTCTACACCTTGCCGCTTAATGCTTTCCGCATAGTTGGAAGGCGATACTATACCATCAGTAATCTTAGATAATGAGTTAAATGTCCCTATTACTTGTTTTTTATATGCAAGATTCTCAGAAGACTCTGTCCGTTCTCCATAAATTGTAATAGTGAAAAATAAAACTATATTTATTATTACTATCCGTTTTAACAATTTTTCCCGCCAAATTTATAATAAATAATTTCTTCTTTCATAAAATATATATAAATTTACTTTAATGTCAAATTAAAATATAAGAGTATCCCAAAATTATTTGTATTATTCCTAATGAACCGCAAATTGATGTAAATTGGAAATAAATCCTGTCTGCCCACTACTTAACTTACATATCAATCTACTATGTGTTTGAATCAGGATTGGATTATCATAATAAAGTTAATGGGTTATATCCAATAGCCGGGAGTTTTCTAACACCGACAAGCTTAAATTTTCTTAACTAAGAATGAAAAACAAAGGAAGTTGGTATAAAATTTATTGTTAATTCATTAACAAAAATTTAAGCAAAAGCTATGATGAATTAACCTGTGGTTAGCAATAAAGTTTTGCACCGTCTATAATTTCATATTAATCTATTAAATCTTTTAGACGGGAAGCATAATATATTGGAAATAAAAAAATAGTTTTATCTTTATATTTAAATTCTCTTTTCTCATCTATTTGAAGTATTACAGCTTTTGTCACATCAGGATAATATTCAAAAAATTTTCGCAATCCAGAAGGAATCCTCTCTGTGTCCCATCTTGTTTTAACTTCTATTGGTAATAATTCTCCGTCTTTTGATAATATAAAATCCACTTCATATTTATCAGTAGTGCGCCAGTAGTTTAAATTATATCTTATATCAACTGATTTTAATAATTCCAGAAATACAAATTGTTCAAGGATTTCTCCTTTGTCCATCCT
This sequence comes from uncultured Spirochaetia bacterium, assembly GCA_964605455.1. Taxonomy (GTDB): domain Bacteria; phylum Spirochaetota; class JAHITG01; order JAHITG01; family JAFGFC01; genus CAZSCZ01. The sequence continues at coordinate 1,113 of CAZSCZ010000085.1, read as the reverse complement.
TATATCAATTTCAGCAAAGTTTCTCTGCATCATATTAGATATCCCTGTGTCATAAAAGTAAACTTTAGATGTTTTTATGATTTCCTTCTTTTTATTTGTAAATAATGGTTTTAGCAGAAATATTACAAAAGTTTCTTTCAATATGTCAATATATTTTCTTACCTGTCTTACACTTAATTTTGATTCTTTTGAAAGAACATTTTCATTTAACAGTTTAGCATTTAGTAAAATAATTAACTCTATTAACTTATTAAAATCTATTATTCTTTCTTCTTTCAAAAAAGTTTTAATATCTTTTGCAATATAAGTAGAATATATACTTTCCAGATATTCTCTCTTTTCTATATCAGTATTAAAATGAATAAGACCAGGCATTGCGCCATATTTTAAAAACTCTTTTATGTATCCCTTCAGTTTTTCATGGATAATTATCTTAAAAGGTGTAGCTAAATCAGGGAGTGCTATATTTTTTGTAATTAGCCATTCAGAAAAACTAAATGGATAAAGATGGGTTTCTAATTTTCTTCCAGCAAGTGATTCTTTTAAATGTGTATGTATCTCCATACTTGATGAACCTGTCGCATAGATTTTGATTTGCGGGTTTAAATCATATACTGCTTTAAAAACAGCAGTAATGTTTTTGTAATAATGAAATTCATCAATAAAGACAACTTTTTTTTCTTTACCTATTTCACGAATAAAGCTATTATATCCTTCCCTTAATATTCTTAAATGTAAAGGATTTTCAAAATTCAGAAATATAGAGGGAATTTTAATCTTCTTCTGTATCTCTTTCAAAATGGTAGATTTTCCTACCTGTCTTGCGCCAATTATTATTGAAATTTGAGGTCTATTTAACTGTGAAAGTAATTTATCAAATATTTCTCTTTTTATTATCATAATACCTAAATTTAAATAATTAAATCAGGTAAGTCAAGTAAATATGTAAAAATTATCTTGATATTTTTTACATATTTCGTAAAAATTATCAAATTTAAAGGGCTGTCGTATCGCCAGTGAAGGTGCTCTATTCAAAATTTAACAAAGTTTCCCTTGCCTCCAATTTGCCAAATATATTACATAAAAAGTTAATAAAGTTTTGCACCGTCCCTT
>CAZSCZ010000084.1:0-9729 GCA_964605455.1 uncultured Spirochaetia bacterium | reverse complement strand
ATTGCTGAATATTATAGAGATATGGGTTACGATGTTGCTGTTATGGCTGATTCAACTTCAAGATGGGCAGAAGCGTTAAGGGAGCTTTCCGGCAGAATGGAAGAGATGCCAGCAGAAGAAGGATTTCCTGCATATCTCCCTACAAAACTTGCTGAATTTTATGAACGAGCAGGAAAAATGAGGACTCTTTGTAATAAGGAAGGGTCTGTCACTATTATTGGAGCAGTGTCGCCGCCCGGTGGTGATTTCTCAGAACCTGTTACTCAACATACTAAAAGATTTGTAAGAACCTTCTGGGCTCTGGATAGGCATCTTGCAAATGAACGACATTATCCTGCTATAAGCTGGCTTGATTCTTATAGTGAATACCTTGATGTTATATCCGAATGGTGGGAAACAAATATAGAGCCGAATTGGACAAAAATGAGAAACGAAATTATGAGGCTTTTGCAAAAAGAAAGGAAATTACAGCAAGTGGTAAAACTTGTAGGCCCTGATGCTTTACCAGATTCACAAAAATTTATAATTGAAATATGCACAATGTTTAAAAATACATTTCTCCAGCAAAATGCATTTGATAAAATTGATATGTATACTACTGCTGAAAGACAGGTAAAAATGCTTAAAATTATTGTAAAATTTTATGAGAAAGGTGTGGAACTTCTTAAAAAGGGTTATACACTTTTACAAATAAAAGATTTAGATGTTTATAAAGAAATTTATAGAATGAAATTTAATTATTCAAATGAAGATATAAATAAGTATGATGAGCTTTTAACAAAAGTTGAAAGGATTGCAGAGTAATAGAGGTGTGAAATGGGGAACATAGAAGATGGCAGAGAATATTTAGGCATTAAAGAAATTGTTGGGCCAATTATTGTTCTTGAAAAAACTCATCCAATAGGATATAATGAATTTGTAGAAATAGAAGACAAAGATGGAAATATTCGTTCGGGCATTGTTCTTGATACTTCAGATGAAGCTGTAATTGTTCAAATTTTTGAAGGCACAACAGGGCTGGATATTGAAAATACAAAAGTAAGGTTCAAAAACAAGCCACTTATGATACCTGTAACTGTAGATATGCTTGGAAGGGTTTTTTCTGGCACAGGGAAGCCCCGTGACGGAGCACCTTTTCCTGTTTCAAGAGAGTATAGAAATGTTAATGGATTACCAATAAATCCTACAGCGCGAACATATCCTAAAAAATTTATTCAAACTGGGCTCTCATCAATTGATGGAATGAATACTTTAATTCGTGGTCAAAAGCTTCCAATTTTTTCTGGAAGTGGTTTGCCTCATAATAAGCTTGCTGCCCAAATTACAAGACAGGCAAAAATTATTGGGGAAAATACAGAATTTGCCATTGTTTTTGCTGCAATGGGCGTGAAAAATGATGTAGCTGAATATTTTATAAAGAATTTTGAGGCATCTGGTGTTTTACAAAAAGTAACAATGTTTTTAAGTCTTGCTAACGACCCTTCAATTGAAAGACTGATTACGCCAAGATGTGCGCTTACTTTCGCAGAATATCTTGCGTTTGAGCTTGGCTATCATGTGCTTGTTATACTAACTGATATGTCAAATTACTGTGAAGCATTAAGAGAAATTTCAACAATAAGGGGCGAGATTCCAGGGCGGAAAGGTTATCCTGGCTATCTTTACAGCGATCTGGCAAGCATCTATGAACGCGCAGGAATGCTTAAAGATACACAAGGCTCAATTACGCAAATGCCCATTCTTACAATGCCAAACGATGATATTTCACATCCTATACCAGATTTAACAGGTTATATTACAGAAGGACAAATTGTGCTTGAAAGAGATTTACACAACAGAGGAATATATCCGCCTGTTGCTGGCTTACCCTCACTTTCACGATTAATGAAGGATGGAATTGGCGAAGGTTTAACCAGGGCAGACCATCCCCATCTGGCATCCCAACTTTTTGCAGCTTATGCAAAGGTCAAAGATATCCGCGCTCTTGCATCTGTAATTGGTGAAGAAGAACTAACCCCTATTGACCATAAATATCTTGAATTTGGTGAGGCGTTTGAATCCCGTTTTCTTAGTCAAGATGAATATGAAGATAGACCAATAGAAGAAACGCTTGATATAGGCTGGAAAGTTTTATCAATGTTACCACGTGAAGAATTACATAGAGTTACAGAAGAAGAATTGCTACAATATTATGCAGGATAAAAATGGCACGATATGAGATAGCACCAACAAAAACAAATCTTTTGAAGCTTAAACAAGAATTCTCATTTGCTGAAGAGGGCTATCAATTATTAGACCAGAAAAGAAGTATATTAATTGTTGAACTTATGAGAATTATAGATACTGCTAAAAGATTAGAGTTAGATATGGAAGAGAATTTAAAAAAAGCATTTAGTTCATTACAAATGGCTGCACAAACTAATGGAAGAAGAAATTTAAATTTAATTGCAAATACTATAGGTATAACACATAACATTTCAATCTCGCAGAGAAAAGTTATGGGTGTTCCATTACCTATTGTTAATGTCTCATACAGAGAAAATCCACCTTATTTCAGCTTGACAGATACAAGCTTTTGGGTTGATGAGGCAATTCAAAATTTCAAAGAAACATTAAAAATAATTGGCGAGCTCGCACAAACCAGAATTTCGCTTATAAGACTTGCAAGAGAGGTTAGTAAAACTATAAGAAAAGTTAATGCACTTGAGAAAATTGCAATCCCAGATTATAAAGAAACAATTAAATATATTGAAGAACGCATTGAAGAGGCAGAAAGGGAATCTTTTTTCCTTATGAAACTGGTCAAAAAAAGATTGGAGAAGAAAAAAGGGAACAATTAAGGAGGGCTTTATGGAAGCAGTTATTGATAGGATTGAAGGAAAAATAGCTGTGCTTGAACTTGAAGGTAAAATAATAATTGAGATCCCTAAAAAATTTCTTCCAAAAGGTGTAAAAGATGGAGATGTGCTGAAAGTTACTTTTGATATTGATAAAAATGCCAAAAAAAGAAAAATTAGTAAGGTAAAAGAATTACAAAAAAAATTGAAAAGCAAAAAGTGAAAGTTGATATTATATTATCTGTTCAGTTTGGTAAAAAAATCGGGTATGGACACTTAAAACGAATTTTAATCTTTTACAAGATTTTGAAAGATAAATATAAATGTATACTCGCTACTATAAATAATAAAGAATTAAAATTAGAAATTCCTTTAAATTTAAAGATTTTAAATTTCTCTTCAGAGCAAGATTTCTTTTCTTTTATTTACAAAGATAATGTAAAATTAGTTATTCTTGATTATAGATATTATAAAAAAGATTTTGTTATAGAGCTATCAAAAATTACTCGCCTTATTCTTATTGATGCTTCAAAAATGTTTCCTGGTGTAAAGCCTTTAATTTATTTAAATATTTTAACTCCGCTAAAATTTAAAAAATTTTTACCATTACAATTTTATTACTCAGGTTTAGCATTTTATCCAATACATAAAAAATTGCTAAGATTTCCTTCCATAAAATTTAGAAATAATATTTTAATTACTTTTGGCAACAGTGACCCTAACAATCTCACACTTAAAATATTAAAGAAATTAAATAAAATAGAAAAATTACCTATTGTGAAAATTGTTTTGGGAAAATATTTTGATTCAAAAAATAAATTTAAAATAAAAGTTTTTTTAAAAAATAAGTTTCTGCATCAATATCAGATAATAGAATCACCTGAAAATATATATGATTTAATTTATAATTCCAAATATATAATAACTTCTTTTGGACTTACATTTATTGAAGGCTTGATTTTAAATAAAAATATTGGGCTATACAACAATAGTATGTATCATACATCTCTTGCCAAAAATTTTAAGGAATATTTTTCGTATATAGGAACATACCCTTTACCAGTTTCAGTAAAAAAATTAGTAAAGTTTATAAATGCCAAAAAAAGGAAGGATTTTCCTTTTGAAATAAAGAGAAATAATAAAAGAATAATAAAAATTATAGACAATCTTTTCAAATTAAAGAAACATTCTATTGAAACGAACTGCAAGATTTGTGGTGGAACTGTTAAATTGATTTTAAATCAATTTGAACGAAAAATTTATGAATGCAACCAATGTAAAGTTAAATATCTAATTTTGAACAGAAGCATAAAACCTGAAAAAGTATATAAAAAAGAATACTTTACAGAAGAATACAAAAAGCAATATGGAGTTACTTATTTAAATGACAGGGAAAACATAATAAAGCTGGCTGATAAGAGATTAAAAATAATATTGAAATATATTAAATCTGAAAATAAAAACTTACTTGATATTGGATGTGCCTATGGCTTTTTTCTTGAAAAGGCGAGAGAAAAAGGGTTTGATGTTGCTGGGATTGAAATTGAAAAAAAAGCAGCAATTTATGCAAAGAAAAAATTAAACTTGAATGTAATAAATAAAAATTTTTTTGATGTAAAAATGAATAAAAAATTTGATGTAATAACAATGTGGTATGTAATGGAACACTTTGATTCACCCGAAAGAGTATTACAAAAACTTATTACTTTTTTAAAACCTAATGGAATGATTTGTATCTCTGTTCCAAATGGCAATGGCTCTTTTTATAAATTTAACCGTAATAAATGGCTTTCAATTCATCCAGATGCACATTTCTTTGACTACTCAATCAAAAGTTTAAAAATTCTTTTTAAAAAATTTAATTTAAAGCTTATAAAAAGAAAAATTACAGGAATTCATCCTGAAAGGATTGGAATAACAAATAAATTTTTACAAAGATTGTGCATACCGATTTTTAAATCTTTCAACCTGGGAGATACAATGGAGTTATATTTTAAACAATTTTGAGATATACCTCACTCAACACTTAACATCATTTGATATTGTTTGGCTTTCTGTCTCACAGATTCAAAATAATTTTTTTTATCTGCCTGGTAAATTATACTGCGTGAAATATTGAATATACCTGTGCCTTTCCTCATAAATGCATACTTTATACTTTTCTCTGCATCACCTTTCTGTGCACCTATGCCTGGAATTAAAAATGTCTCTTTAAATCCTTTTTCTCTAAGATACCTTATTTTTTCTGGATATGTTGCACCTACTACATAACCTGTATTTTTATATTTGTCTGTTGATTTACATTTTTTCATTATCTTTAAATAAATCGGATTCTTTTTAGATGGAAATTCCTGAAAATCTTTCGCACCTGGATTTGAACTTATTGCAACAATAAATACGAACTTCTCTTTATAATTTCTAAAAACATCTATTGTATCAATTCCCATATACGGGATAACAGTCATTGCATCAGCATTTATAATTTCAAATCCAAATTTTGCATAAAATTTTGCTGAATTTCCAATATCACTTCTTTTAGCATCTAATATCACAGGCACATCCTTTATAATTTCTACTGTTTTCTGTAATGCTTTTATTCCATCAATCCCATATGCTTCATAAAATGCAGAATTAATCTTGTAACAACAGACCAAATCTTTTGTAGCATCTATAATATTTCTATTAAACTTTAAAACTGATTTATAGATATTTTGTGTTTTAAATGGAATTAAATTATAGTCAGTATCAAGCCCAACACATAAGTATGATTTGTTATTTTTTACTGCATTACTAAATTTTTGTATAAACTTATTCATTGTCAGCATCTCCCAATTATCTGATATATAGATTTTAAATTATGTTTTTTTAAATAATTTTCTATTCCATCAATAATTTGGGGACCTATATCTGGTTGAACAAAATTAAAGGTGCCAATCTGTATTGCAGTTGCACCTGCAAGAAAAAATTGTAATGCAACATCTGAATTATAAATTCCACCACACCCCATTACAGGAATATCAATCTTTTTTGAAACCTCCATTACATTATTAAGTGCAATTGGAAAAATTGCAGGTCCAGAAAGTCCACCACGAATTTTGAGTTGTTGACTCTCTGTATCTATTACTACTCCTTTAAATGTATTATTTATAGTTATACCATCTATACCCATTTTTTCAGCAAGTATAGATAAAATTATAAGATTTCCAGCAGATGGTGAAAGTTTTATAATTAATGCTTTCCTTGTTAGTTGTCGTAAAGTTTTTAAAAGATTCTTTAATATTTTTTCATCTTCGGAAAATTCTATTCCACCTTTCTCAACATTTGGACAGGATACATTTATTTCAATTGCATCAATTCGCTTTATTTTATCAAGTTCTTCTACAATTATTTTATACTCCTCTATTGTTTCGCCTGCAATATTAACAATTATACCTGTATCAAGTAATGATAAAAATTTCATTTTTTCTTTTATAAATGCTTTAAGGCCCACATTCTGGAGTCCAATTCTATTTATAATTCCTGCAGGAGTTTCAGCAAGCCGTATGCCATCAAATCCATCGCGCGGATTTAAAGTAATCCCTTTTGTAATTATTGCACCTAATTTCTCTATATTAAATAATTTAGAAAACTCTTCTCCATATCCAAAAGTGCCTGATGCTACAAATACAGGATTTTTAAATATTTTATTCCCAATTTTTACTTTTAAATCCATACTATCTCGTTCCCTTTAAATACAGGTCCATCTTTACATACAAGTTTAATCTTTATTTGTTCATTCTCTCTTACTTTCAATGCACATCCAAAACAAGCACCTATACCACATCCCATCTGTTTTTCCATAAGAAATTCTGTTGATATTTTCAAATGTGATGCTATATCATAAAGTGATTTCAACATCTCTATAGGTCCACATCCTACTATTATCTCTGGTTTTTCTTTTTTTAGATTTTCCTGTAATAATTTTAAAATATCTCCGACAAAAAATTCATTTTGTTTTTTTATCACTGAAATTTTTATATCTTCTTCAGCAATAATCTTTTCCTTTTTTAAAAGTTCTTTTATAGCAATTGCATTATCCAATAAATTAAATCCTGCAAATAGTTTAATATTTTTATCTTCAATAAATTTTAGAAGATAAAAAATTCCAGCTATACCAACACCTCCTGTTACCAACCAGATATTGTCTTTAATAAACACATCTTTAAATCCATTTCCCAAAGGAAATATATAATCAATAGTATCGCCTGATTTAAGCTGTGAAAGAATCTTTGTGCCCCTGCCTTGAATTTTATATAATATTGATAAAATTCCATCTTTAAAATCAAATATACTAAAAGGTCTGCGTAACAATGGGTCAAATGTATTAAGAATACGTATATTGATAAATTGTCCAGGATTTATCTGAATCTTGTGGTGAGATGTTTTAAATCTCATTAAATAAAAACTTTCACTTATTTTTATATTTTCTATAATCTTGTTTTTTTCCTGAAAAATTTTATTTTTCACTCTTTACCCTTGAAAAAATTAAAACTCAAAATATTTACACCAAGATTCTATCTTTCATTACAATTTTACCATTTACCACTGTAAGAGTTGGGAATCCTTTTAATTTTTTTCCAATGAATGGTGAATTGATACCTTTTGAAGCGACCATATCTTTTGTGTAAACAAGTTCAAGTTCAGGATCAATCACAGTTATATCAGCAATTCCCCCTTCTTCTATTCCTGTATCTTTAATTTTTGTTATTTGTGCTGGATTTTTTGTTAATTTCTCTATTGCTTGCATAAGCGAAAGATGACCAGGTTCAATTAAATACATAAAAACAAGTGGCACAACAGTTTCTAAGCCAATAATTCCAAATGGTGCATAATTAAATTCCTTATCTTTCTCAAAAATAGTATGTGGTGCATGGTCTGAAGCTATAACATCAATAGTGTTATCCTTAAGACCCTCTATTAATGCTTTTCTATCCTCCTCACTTCTAAGTGGCGGATTAATTTTATAGTTTGTATCATAATTAACAATTTCTTTATCAGTTAATGAAAAATGGTGTGGCGTTACTTCAGCAGTAACATTTACATTTTCATTTTTTGCATCTTTAATAAGTTTAACAGATTCTTTGGTAGTTATATGTAGTATGTGCAATTTTCCAGCTGTATATTTTGCAAGTAAGAGGTCCCGTGCTACTAATACGCTTTCTGATACGGCTGGAATGCCTTTTAATCCTTTAACTGTAGAATAGTAACCCTCATTTGCAACTCCATCAGCCGAGAGATTTAAATCCTCACAATGAACCATTACTGGCAAATCAAACATTTTAGCATACTCAAGAGCACGCCGCATAATTTCAGCGTTCATCACAGGATTCCCATCATCAGAAAATCCCACAACTCCAACTCTATGCAAATCGCCAAATTCAGTTAATTCTTCCCCTTTCATTCCTTTAGTTATTGCAGCTACAGGATAAACTTTAACAACACCTTCATTCTCCGCTATATAATGAATAAGTTTATCAGTAGCTTGATTATCAATAACAGGATTTGTATTTGCCATACAAATAACAGATGTAAATCCACCCAAAGCAGCACTTCTTGTCCCTGTTGCGATTTTTTCTTTGCTCTCAAATCCCGGTTCCCGAAGATGTGTATGCATATCTATTAGACCCGGTGTAACAATTTTACCATTGGCATCATATATTTCATCTACTTTTATATCTAAATTTTTTCCAACTTTTTTAATTCTTTCATTTTCTACATATATATCAAGTTGCTCATCAATATTATTAAATGGGTCAATAACTCTACCATTTTTAATCATTAATTTCATTTAAATCACCTTCGCCAGCAATAAGATATAAAACAGCCATTCTTACAGCAATACCATTGGTAACTTGTTCACATATCACAGCTTGCGGAGAATCTGCTATATAATCTGAAATCTCAATTCCACGGTTCATAGGACCTGGATGCATTACAAGCACATTCTTAGCAGTTAATGTAGTTTCATCTATTCCAAATAAACGATTATATTCTCTTATCGTAGGGAACAGCATCTCTTTCTGTCTCTCTCGCTGAATTCTTAAAATATTTACTACATCAACATTTTTAAGTCCTTTTTCAAGAGAATAAAAAACCTCAACGCCTAATTTATCAATATCTTTTGGAATAAGTGTAGCAGGACCAATTATTCTAACTTTTGCACCAAGTTTTTTAAGGCCCCAAATATTTGAACGGGCTACCCGACTAAATGTTATATCACCAATTAAAGCAACAGTTATACCTTCAATTCTACCAAGCTTCTCTCTGATAGTAAACATATCTAAAAGAGCCTGAGTTGGATGCGCATGTGGACCATCACCTGCATTTATTACAGAAACATCCAATCTTTTAGCAAGAAGATGTGGGGCACCAGCACAACTATGCCTCATAACAATTATATCAGCTTTCATTGCCTGAAGTGTCCTGATTGTATCAAGAAGACTTTCCCCCTTTTTAACACTGCTTGTAGAAACAGCAATATTTACAACATCTGCACTTAATCGTTTCTCTGCTATTTCAAAAGATGTTCGGGTCCGTGTGCTTGGTTCATAAAATATATTTACAACGGTTTTTCCCCTCAGAAAAGAAACTTTTTTAACAGATTTTGTAAACAATTCCTTAAAAGGAACAGCTGTATCCAAAATAAGTTCTATCTCTTCCCTTGTTAAAGATTCAATATCTAAAAGATGTCTCCCTTTAAGTCTTTGAATACTCATAAACTTGCGTGATAAAAATAATATCTTTGCAGAAAAAGTCAATAAAAAAATGAATAATGGGGACGGTGCACAACTTTATTAATTTTTTTACTAAATTATGGAAAAATTGGCATCTTTTATTGTATATAATATATATA
>CAZSCZ010000083.1:0-9787 GCA_964605455.1 uncultured Spirochaetia bacterium | reverse complement strand
TGTAATCCCAATACCTGCAATTTGTGGGACAGTATAAATCCCATAAGGTGAAATTTTCTTATCAAGTTCTTTTCCATTAAAAATATGATTCACCAATTCAATTCCTTGAAAAGATGCAAGATGAGCATACATTTTTCCATTGTTTATTATGTCACCTATTGCATAAATTCCTTGGATTGAGGTTTTAAAGTTCTGATCTGTAAGAATAAATCCTTTTTCGTCAACTTTAACAATATTTTTTATAAAGTTCGTGTTAGGTATTCTACCTGTTGATAATATTATTTTATCTATAGTGATATTTTTATTGTTAGTGAAAATAATTTTATATTTATTTTTTTTATCTAAAATTTCTAATATTGCTGTATTAGTAAAAATTTTTACATTATTTTCTTCAAGTTTTTTCGTAATAATTTTACTTATATCATTGTCCAAAAAAGGAAGGAGTTGATTTTCTTTTTCAATCAAATAAACATCTAAACCAAGATTTGAAAAAATAAAAGCAAATTCACATCCTATAACTCCCCCACCTACAATTGCTATTGATTGTGGAAATTTGGATAAATTTATAAATTCATCAGGGGAAGAAACAACTTCTTTCCATTCGCTTGGAATGCTTGTGCATGAACCTGTTGCAATTATAATGTTTGAGGCTTCAAACTTTTTATCATTAACAGATACAACAAGTAATTTTTTTTCATTTAAAATTTGAGCCTCGCCGTTTATAAATTCTACATTATATTTTTTGAACAGATATTCTATACCCTTCTGAAGTTTCACTACAACTTCATTTTTGTATTTTATTAAACTTTCAAAGTGTATATTAAGTTCAAACTCAAGTATAGATTTAGCATTAAATTTTTTTAGTTTATTAATTAGTTTTGCAAATTGATAAAATACTTTTGTAGGGACACAACCATAATTAAGACAGGTGCCACCTATTTTATCTTTTTCAATTACAAGCACTTTTTTACCTAACTTTCCTGCTGCAACTGCTGCAGAGTATCCAGCTGAACCCGCACCAATTACTATTAAATCATATTTTTTCATTTTCATGATACCATAAATAATATTTATAAAATGCAACAATTTTTGTAATATTGTTAAATTTTAATACTATAAGACCATCAATTCCATCAAGGAACCCTAATTTAAAAATAAATCTTGAGATAAACTTTTTAAATGGTATAAAAAATAAATGGTAAAAAATTGTGAATATATTTATTTTGATTTTTTTTGAAATCAAAATGTTTTTTTCAAGTTCAGTATATTTCATAAATCTTTTGAAATACTCATCAATATTTTTATAACTATAATGAAGCAGAGGATTTTTAAGCGTAGAAACAGGACCATTAACAATAACACCTTCATGAACAGGAATATTTTTGAATTTTCCGTATTTTTTGTGAAAAAGTCTTAATTGATAATCAGGATAATTTCCTCCCCATTTTATCCATTTCCCAAAATAAAAATTTTTGCGTGGAATTTTATATCCTTTATAATATTCTTCTTTATTCTTTTGTGAAAGCACTTCTTTTATTTCCTCTTTCAGTTCAGGTGTAATTCTTTCATCAGCATCTATGCTTAAAATCCAGTTATATTTTGCTTTTTTAATACCAAAATTTTTCTGATTTGAATATCCAGTCCATTTACGCTTAAAAACCTTTACATTTTTACTAAAATTTTTGCAGATTTTAACAGTATTGTCTGTACTAAAAGAATCTATCACAATTATTTCATCTGTCCATTTAATACTTTCAAGACATTCTTTAATATTTTCTTCTTCATTCAGAGTAATTATTACAGTACTTATTTTTTTCATATATTATTTTTCAAAAAAATTATATATTGTTTCAATAACCATATTTTGTTCTTCTTCAGTCATTTCAGGATACATAGGAAGGGAGATTACTTCCTTTGCGACTTTTTCACTTACAGGTAAGTCTCCTTTTTTATACCCAAGATAGGAAAATGCTTCTTGAAGATGCAACGGCTTAGGATAATGTATTGCTGTAGGAATACCATTTTGATTTAAAAATTTTATAAGTTCGTCACGTTTTTCTGTCCGAATTGTATATTGATTGAAAACGGCTTTTCTATTTGATTTAATATATGGAGTTTTTACAAGATTTTTCAGTTTTTCTGAATATTTTTTAGCAAGCTTTATTCTATTTTCTATCCACACATCAAGATATTTTAATTTAACCAGTAAGATAGCAGCCTGAATTGTATCAAGTCGTGCATTTGTTCCAATAATAGAATGTTGGTATTTAGCTTTTGCTCCGTGTTCTCTTAGCATATATAATTTTTCAGCAAATTCTTTGTTATTTGTAACAATCATACCGCCATCACCATAGCAACCAAGATTTTTTGCAGGAAAAAAGCTAAAGGCACCAAAATCTCCGATACTTCCAGCCTTCCTGTTTTTATATTCTGCGCCAATAGCCTGTGCTGCATCTTCTATTACAAAAAGATTATATTTTTTTGCTATTTCTATTATTTCGTCCATATCAGCCATCTGTCCATAAAGATGGACAGGAATAATTGCCTTTGTTTTTGATGTAATTTTTTCTTCTATTTTGGAAACATCAATATTATAAGTATCTTCCTCAATATCTACAAACACAGGCATAGCTTTAAGCAAAGTAATAACTTCTGCTGTTGCAATAAAAGTAAACGGAGTTGTTATAACTTCATCCCCAGGCTCTAAATTTATAGCCATAAGTGATAGAAGTAATGCATCTGTACCAGAAGCAACCCCAATTCCATATTTTGTATTGCAATAATTTGCTATTTTTTGTTCCAATTCTGATACCTGTGGCCCATTTATAAATTTTGCACTTTCTATAACTTCTTTTATTGCAAGATTAATCTCGTTTTCTAATATTTTATATTGCTTTTTTAGATCGGTAAATTCAATTTTAAATTGTGCCATTTATTACTCCTTTAAAAATATTTTTTAATGATAATATATTTTTATATAAAGTCAACCTTAAAAGAGAAAGTGTTGAAAAATATTTTATATATGCATTAACAAGTTGTAATATATTGAAGAAAATGTAAAAATACTCGTCTGGACGAATGTTTACAATATCTACGAAATTGTTGTAATATATTGAAGAAAATGTAGAAACACACCTTTAGGTGTGTTGATTTATTGTTAACAAAGTTGTGCACCGTCCCTTTCAACACTTTCAACACTTTTGGAATAAATTAATTGACTTTGGATATTATTTTGTTATATTCTTTATCTTATGAACAACATAAATATAGGCATTATTGGATTAGGAACTGTAGGCAAAGGTGTTGTAAATCTTCTTAAAAGGAATTCAAGAATAATATATGAGAAGTGTGGTATATCAATAAACATTAAAAAAGTATCAGATATTAATATTATGCGAATGAAGGAACTTACTCTTAATAAAGAAATATTTACTACAAATGCAAATGAGATAATAAATGATCCCAACATACAAATTGTTGTTGAGCTTATCGGCGGGACTACAAAAGCCAGAGAATATATTATTAAAGCATTAAAAAATGGGAAACATATTGTTACAGCAAACAAAGCACTTTTATCTTGTAAAGGTGATTTGATATTTAAAACAGCTTATAAATATAATAGATTTATAGGTTTTGAAGGAAGTGTAGCTGGTGGTGTTCCAGTAATCAAAGCTTTAAGGGAGTCTCTTCTCGCGAACAGAATAAAAAGGATTTATGGAATTGTTAATGGCACAACTAATTTTATTTTAACTAAAATGGAAGAGAATTTTCTTGAATTTAAAGAAGCGCTTTCACTTGCGCAGAAATCTGGGTTTGCTGAAGCTAATCCAGAATATGATATAAAAGGAATTGATGCAGCCCATAAATTACAAATACTTGCATCATTTGCATTTAATACTGAAGTTAAATTTAAAAAAATTTATTACGAAGGTATTGATAAAATTGACCTCACTGATATAATTTATGTAGGAGATTTGGGATATAGGATAAAATTACTTGCAATAGCCAAAATGGATAAACTTACTCATACCTATGAGTGCAGGGTGCATCCAACAATAGTTCCATTATCAAATCCATTAGCTTCTGTTAAAAATGAGTATAATGCCATTTTAATTGAAGGCGATGCAACTGGTCCGCAGCTTTTTTATGGGAAAGGTGCTGGTTCTTTTCCAACAGCAAGTGCTATTGTTGCTGATATTGTTGATATTGCTAAAAAAATCATTAATAATGATGTAAAACTTTTTGATAGATTTTATAAAAAAGGTGATAAATTAAAATTGAAAGAATTTAAGAATATAAAGAGTCGGTATTACTTAAGATTTGGAACTGTAGACAAGCCCGGGGTGCTGGCAAAAATTTCAGGAATCCTTGGAAAAAATAATATAAGTATATCTTCTGTATTACAAAAAGAAACTGGACAAAAAGTTGTCCCAATTGTTATGCTTACTCATCTTGCTTATGAATCAGATATTCAACATTCTATAAAATTTATTGACAAACTGGATGTTGTGAAAACAAAGACAAAAATTATTCGCATTGAAGATGAAATAGAATAAGCTTCACCCTTTACAGGATGTAAGCGTGATGTTGAGGATAAGTAAAATTTAGAGACTGTTCGGTAATTTAGAAATGGAAATATTTTAATTGTGTATATATTTTTAAATTATAATTTCCGAACAGTCTAATTAATAAACAAGAGGTAAAATAAAATGTTCTGGAAAAAAGAAAAAAAAGAGAAGAGAAAAGAAAAAAAGAAAAAAAAGAACTGGATAGATATTATAAAAGAATGGATTGAGACAATAGTTACAGCAGGACTAATGGCACTTTTTATTCGTGCTTTTTTTGTTCAAGCTTATAAGATTCCTACAGGTTCAATGGAGCCTACTTTAATAGGCTCTGAACCAAGTAAAAATCATACTCAAACAATTGGTGACCATCTTCTTGTTGAAAAGATTACTTACGGAATTGTTATACCATTTACTGATATACGGCTTCCAGCAATTCATAAGCCAAGACGCGGTGATATCGTTATTTTTAAATATCCCTATGATACTAAAAAAGATTATATCAAACGAGTAATAGGGCTGCCTGGTGAAACAATTCAGATAATTAATAAGGAAGTATATATAAATGGCAAAAAGCTTAAAGAACCTTGGCTCAGATTCGGTTGGAAAAAACATCACAATTCACCATTTACAAATACAGCAGAAGAAGCACCACGTGATAATTTAGGGCCACTTATTATTCCTAAAAAAGGTGATAAAATTGTGCTTAAGGGTGATAGAATTTATATTAATAACAATTTTATTTTTAATAGAAAGATAATTTCATATTATACAAAAGAAATAATATTAGATTATTTTCATTTGTACAAAAAAAGTATTACTCCAGCTGGAAACAATGTATATATAGCAAAATATGACTGTTATTTTGTAATGGGAGATAACAGAGACAATTCTTCTGATAGTAGATTTTGGGGTTTTCTGCCATATAAATATATTCGGGGCAAACCTCTTATTAAGTATTGGCCTCCAACCAGAATAGGACTGATAAAGTAAAGTTCTATATTCCTTTATAGTAGACTTTAATTATTTAGAGTGTTCGGTAATTTAAGTGGGAAAAGGCACACTCCCCCACTCATATCCTGTAAGTGGGGGTGTGCCTTTTGAAAGTAGGTAAATTCAAAACCTGTGATTTATAATTTTAAGTATGCTTTAAATTATAATTTCCGAACACTTTTTTATTTATGGAGGAGGTGAGTTAGATGAAAGGCAAAAATCTTTTCAACTTATGGACGATATTAATTATTTTAATAATATTATTTTCACCATTATTAGCAAAACAAAGGAAAAGGATTGTGCCTACAAAGTTAAAAAAATCAATTGCACCTGTAGAATTAAAAGATGGTGTATTATTTACTTATAAAGATAAAAGTGCAGAAAAAGTTACTATTGCAGGAAGTTTTAACAACTGGGATGCTAATAAGCAGGTTCTTACAAAGAATAGATATGGGGTATGGTATATAATTTTTCCACTTAAAAAGGGCAAAATAGAGTATAAATTTGTTATAGATGATGCTAAGTGGGTAAAGGACCCTGATAACAAAAGGTGTGCACCTGACCCTTATGGTGGCGAAAATTCTATATTTGAAGTAAAAAGAGAATATGATTTAGGTGGAGTAAAGATGCTAAAGAATAGTGAGGTGCTTTTCAAATTTTATGCTCCAAACGCAAATACTGTATATCTTGTAGGGAGTTTTAACAATTGGAGCACTGATGCTGATCCAATGAAAAAAGACAAATTTGGATTTTGGGTAATAAAAAAGCGACTTTCACCAGGAACATATCAATATAAATATATTGTGGACGGGACTTGGACACCTGATCCTATGAATAAAAATACTGCTGATGATGGTTTAGGTGGGGTTAATTCTGTAATTGAAGTAAGATAAATAAAAAAGGCTGCCATTACGGCAGCCTTTCAGGAAAATAGAAGGAGGTGCAGGATTTAACTTTTTTATCCTAAAAGTTTTAATACTGACTGTGGTTTCATATTTGCCTGCGCCAACATTGCGGTTCCAGACTGCATCAATATCTGATCTTTTACAAATTTTACCATCACTTCCGCCATATCTGCATCTCTTATTCTTGATTCTGCAGCCTGGATATTCTCATAACCAATCATTAAACCTTTAGCTGTAAACTTAAGCCTGTTATGATATGCTCCTAAATCTGCTCGTTGTTTAGAAAGTTTTTGTAATGCCTTATCAACTAACCCAATAACTACATTTGCTTTTCCGGGTGTACTTATACTTATAAATGTAGCTGTTTCAGGATTTCCAATTGGGCTTTTAAGTCCAAGCCCTTGAGAATTCATTGTGCCAATGAATACTCGCTCTCTCTGGTCCATATTAGCACCTACATGGAACCACATACTTGCTGTTGGCATCCCACCTTTGGCTGGATCAGCAAAACGTCCTGTTAATACAATCATAGTATTGAATTGACCTTGTGATGCAATTCGGTCAATTTCATCAATAAGCTCTGAAATTTCAACTTGAATCTGCATCCTGTCTTCAGCAGTATAAATACCATTTGATGCCTGGACAGCAAGCTCTCGGATTCGCTGGAGTAAGTTATGTGTTTCATTAAGATACCCTTCTACAGCTTGAATAAATGACATTGCATCTTCTGTGTTCCTTTCAGCCTGTCGTAATCCTCTTATCTGGGTTCGCATCTTTTCTGATACTGCTAACCCAGATGCATCATCTCCAGCCCGATTAATTCGTTGACCAGAAGAGAGCTTCTCAATATCCGAATCAACTTCCCAGCCATTAAATTTTAATACACGCTGTGCATAAATCGCACTTAAGTTATGATTAATTATCATGGTTAACTCCTCCTTGATCTAAAATTTTTTACATCCCTGTTTTTTAATACCTCCATTTTTTCTTTTCGTATTTTTAAAAAATTTTTTAACTATTTTTTTGGTGCATATAATTACAATTTATAGCTAATTGTATAATATCTATTTTTATAAATTTTCTTGACTTTTCCCCATTAATTATATTTCTATTGTTATGTTCATTGGAGAAGTTCATCATAAACGGAACTCTAAATTTTATTTAAGACTTGCTAAAACTGTAAGAACTGACAAAGCATAAAACAAATTATTATTGCTAATCTGAGTAATATCAAAATTTAAATATAAACATTTTGCAGAATGTATAAAGATAGCAGAGAAAGTAAAAATTGGGCAATTACAAAAAAAGAGAAGGGAATCTGTATAGATATTTTTCGGGTGGTTTTCACCACTGAAAGTTGTTCTACAAGGTGCTTTAAAAATCTTTAATCTTACGATAATGTGCTGTAGATACGGTGGCTGGAATGACAAAATGCCAATTTAGAATGAGATTTTCTTTTTCCATTTTAAGATATATTCTTGCTGATTAACAGGTGTTTCAGATTGATACATATATAGAGGGTTGTATTTCCATTCAAATTTTAAAGATTTAAGAATTTTCATCTCTATTCCGAATTGATGTTCATAATATAGTCTATTGAATTCTGTATCACTTTCTTTTAATGCTGCAGAGTATTTTAATAAAATATTGTCAGTTAGGTATTTCCCTATTGTAATTTGAGTGCCTGCGAAAAGACTTGATTTTTTATTGATGGAAGTTTCATCCTGAATATTAACTATTTTTGGTGCAAGTAAATTCTGTATGAGAGAGCTTTTTATATTTAAAATATCAAGTCCTAAAAATCTTTTTGCTTTTCTTTGGAGAGGTGCTATAAGTTTATTTCTATAGGTTGTATCAAAAATTTGGACAAATCCAATTCTTATTAATTCTTTAATATCTTTTTCAGATTGATTAACAATTTCACCTTTTGCATCAGTTTTACCAGATACATATAATACACTATCGTTAAGTAGGAAAAATATTTCTCTTTGCGTTAAAGCAGGTGATGAAATGAGGGTGGGAGTGAGGTCATTGTATGCTCTACCTTCAACAATCATTGTTATTGTTATATCTTCATCATTACTATCTTTTACAACAGTTTCTGCCTTTGCACTTATCCAGGGAACATTTTCTTCATAAGCTTTTGCAAACGCTACGGTTGCATATATAACATTAAATTCAGTGCCAAAGTATTCTAATGTTCCTTTCTCAGCTTCCATTTTTCCTACAACTTTATGTTCAGCACTCATATCTCCTTTAATATGAAATTTTCCACCTTTTTTTACAAGTATATTTATGTTATTCTGATTTTGGAAGAATGTAACATTTTTGCCAGCAATAAGGTCAATATCAAGATTTATTTTTTCAATTGGTGATAAAGTTTCACTGGATTCAGATGAGCTTAAAGGCCAGGTAAAATCAAAATCCTGGAGAGTTATAGTGCCAGCTATATTCAAATCTTTTAATGTTCCAGTAACTTTTACTTTTCCTTTTATATTGCCCATCAAATCAGCCTCTGCTTTTTCAACATAAATACCGTGCTCATCAAGTGTTTCTAAAAATAAGTTCCATTCGCCAAGCGATAATCCATTTAAATCAATTGTCCCATAACCGCGGAACTGTCCTTTGCCAATTTTACCTGTTAATTTGTTTACAGAAATTTGTCCCTCTTTTGCAGATATATCAAATGTGAAAGATTTAACTTTTTTCAGAATTGTTTTACACTTAAATTCAATATCTTTTCCTTTAATAAAACCTGTAATTTTTGGGGAATCTTTTTTTCCTTTAATTTTTATATCTCCCCTTATAGAACCATCTGCATATTTTATAATATCAGAAACATCTTCAAAAAAATTTAATTCAAGATTTTTAAAATTAATATGCGTGTTTATATAATTTTTTGTAAATTTCCCTTCTACTAAGGCTAAATATTTATTGTCGTTAAAAACTTTTAAATTATAGGTGGAAAAGTTTTTGGTTAAATCAATAACTCCTTTTATACCAGTAGAAGTTAGGCGGCTAATTAAAATCCTATTTTCTCTAAAATGAATTTCTTGAACAATATCTTTTATTTTTAGGTCATTTATAAAAAGCTTAATAACTTTTAACTTCGCGTAAAGCGTCTTACCATAAGAAATTTTTGTATAAATTTTACCATTTATATTATAATTATTATATTTAAGATTATAGAGTCGTAACATTGAGCTTATATGAAAAGTTTTTCCCTGTTTATAAACTTCTATATTATCTACCTTAATTTTCCCATTGTAGAGTTCAGAATTTAATTTTGTTATTTCTATATTGTTATTTTTAATTTTATAGATT
>CAZSCZ010000082.1:7726-9787 GCA_964605455.1 uncultured Spirochaetia bacterium | reverse complement strand
GATTTAGAAGAAACTATGGGACTTGGGTATAATTTAATACTCGATAGATTTTTAAAAATGGAAGATCTAATAACTTTAAAAAATGGAAATCGCTTAATAGGAAAAATAATGGAAATCGAATCAAAGTGGTACGATAATATTTTCACAAAATCTAAAAATATTTTTGAATCTGTTAGCTATGAAATTAAGAAAACTTTATATAAAAATTTAACTTATGAAAAGTATAAAAGAAGCGAGTTAGATGGACTTTCAAATATGACTTTGGATTATTATTATAAATATGTTTTTAAATGTATGGAAAATGATGAAAATCCCCTGTTTAAGATTTTTAATGAGTTTGTAAGCTATAAACCAAGCCATCTTTAATCGTTTGTATTGCTCTTGAAGGTAATATGAACTTAATAATTATTACTAAAAAAACTCACTAAGTATAAGCTTCAATTCCTCAGAATTTCTACTATTTTTTAAGGTTTTAATGACATTTTGTTTGTGTATCTTGACTAATTATATTATTATATCATAAGTTAAAGATTAAATATTCAAGTTGCAAGGTATCCATTCTGGATTCAAAAGGGAAACAGGTGAAAATCCTGTACGCTATCCAGGCACTGTGATAGGTGAGGTTTTTTATATTATGTCACTGCTATAAAGCGGGAAGGCGTAAAAAACCTATTTTAGCCTTAAGTCAGGAGACCTGCCTGTAACTTTTATTCATTATTCTCTGGGAGTTGAATAATGTAAGATGCACACATTTTTATTACTTCTTTTTCATATCAAAAAGCAACTTTCCAGGGTTATAAAATCAATTGAAAATTAAATTATGAAGGGATATTTATAATAATTACTTATCTTATTATTATCTCCATATTTGGGAGAAAAATCAATATTTAAAAAAATTACTAAAAGTCAATAAAAAAATATGAAAAAGATTATTATTGCCGCTGATAGAAGTGGAAGTGGTAAAACCACTATTACAATGGCTTTATTAGCTGCATTAAAGAAGAGAGGATTAAAAGTCCGACCATACAAAGTTGGCCCAGATTATATAGATGGAATATATCACAAAATAGTATCTGATGAATATTCGTATAATTTAGATAGCTGGATGCTGAATAAAGATTACCTGGTGAAGCATTTTGATGAAACTTCGTCAGGATATGATATGGCTTTAATAGAAGGAGTTATGGGTCTTTTTGATGGAAAAGGAGAAGGTATACAGGGATCAACTGCAGAGATATCTATAATATTAGGGGTTCCTGTTATATTAATAGTTGATTGTAAAGCAATTGCTGGAAGTATCGCACCACTTGTGTATGGGTTTATGAATTTTGACAGTAGAGTAAAAGTGGCTGGAGTTATACTTAACAATATTTCTGGACCGAAACATAAAGAGTATCTTATATCTGCTCTTAAAAATGCTGGTATTTCTTATTATGGAGCTGTTTATAGAAACGAACTTTTTAATTTTAAAAGCAGACATCTGGGTCTCGATACTTCAATAGAAAAGAATTTCAATAAGAACAAAATACATGAAATGGCTGAAACAATTGAAAAAAGCCTGAATATTGAAAAAATACTTGAAGTGGCAACTTTTAGAACAGAAAAAATTGAAAATAAAAAAGAATTAGAACCTTATAATATTAAAATTGTAAAAGATATTCATAGAAGTAATAGGGTAGAATGTAGATTGGCTATAGCATATGATGAAGCTTTTCATTTTTATTATAAAGCAAATCTTGACCTTTTAACAAATTGTGGTGCTGAGTTAGTAAAGTTTTCACCTTTAAATGATAAAGATTTACCAGAAAATTTGGGAGGTATATATCTGGGTGGGGGTTATCCAGAAGTTTATGCAGATAAATTATCAAGAAATAAAAAGATGATTGATGCTGTAAGGAAGTTTGCTTTTAAAGGTGGAGTGATATATGGTGAATGCGGTGGGTTGATGTATTTAGGACGCTCGATTATTTATAATGGTAAAAAGCACAGCATGGTAGGTATATTTGATATCGATGTTGAGATTTGTGGTAAACTTTTTCACCTTGGCTATGTTGAGTTGCA
>CAZSCZ010000082.1:0-7626 GCA_964605455.1 uncultured Spirochaetia bacterium | reverse complement strand
TGTAATCTGGTTGAAAGTTGTTATAATTTCCTGAAAAAAAATAATTTTTCAGGTCAATAAAATATTTATTTTTGTGATCCATTAATTTATCATAAAATGTTCATTAGTCTATTATTTTGACAAATATCCTGAAAGTCAAAAATATGGAGAAAAAGAAAAGAGATATAGTTCTTTTTGTGGTTAATAAATTAAGAATTAACGAGAGAATTATAAGTTTTTTAAATAATAGATTTATAAATTATGAAATTAAATTTTTTGATATGACTAATAAATATTCTAATGCTATTGTTGATGAGGTCAAAAAACAGGTATTAAAAGGATTTAAAAGAATAATTGTTTTTTTGCCGGGTAATTTTAAAAGGATTGAAAGGAATATTATTGAGGTATTTGGCAATTCAAAACCATCTAAATTGAATATAATATTTAAATTTTACGAAATAGATTTTTATGATGTTTTTGATGTTATAGAAGAACAATTCAGAGAAGAGTTAAATGTTCATTATAATGATTTACCGCCAGAAGAGATACAGGCAAAAAGTTTTAATATAATAGAAGAAGTATTGCTTGGTTTAGACAGTTTTAAAAAAAGAACTGAAGAAGAGAGAAGAGTAATTATAAGAATAGTTCACAGCCTCGGAGATTTCTCGATAGTAAAAATGCTTAGCTTTTCAAAATTCGCTATTGAAAAAGGCAAGGAAGCACTGAGAAAAGGAAATCCGATAGTTACTGACGTTAAAATGGTGGAAGCTGGTATTTCCAGACTTTATAAAAAGAGAACTTTTTGTATGATTTCATCTAAAAGAGCAAAGAGAAGAGCTTTGATGTCAAATATTACCAGAGCAGCTGCCTCTTTTGAACTTTTAAGAAAAAAGATGGATAATGGGATAGTTGTCGTTGGCAATGCTCCGACTGCACTTGTTCACTTTATTAGAATGCAAAAGAAATATTCAATAACTCCAGCACTCGTAATAGGTGTTCCTGTAGGATTTGTAGGGGCAGCTGAATCTAAAGAAATCCTGATGAAGTCAGGAAATGAATATATTACTGTTAAGGGTATAAGAGGTGGTAGCACCGTAGCATCGGCAATAATAAATGCTATTGGTAGTCTGTAGAATGGGACTCCGGTATGGGTATACTACAGGAAGTTGTGCAACTGCTGCAACAAAAGCATGTTGTTATATGTTGAAGTATGGAAGGAAGATAAGAAAAGTAGAAATTTTATTGCCAGTTGGTAAGAGTGCAGTATTTGAGCTACACGATATTTATTTAGATTTAAATATGAAAAAAGCAGTTTGTTCTGTTATAAAGGATGCTGGTGATGATCCAGATGTAACTAATGGTTTAAAAATATTTTCTGAGGTACAAATTATAGGTGGTGAAAAAATAGAAATAACAGGAGGAGAAGGGGTTGGGATAGTAACAAAGCCCGGGCTTGGAGTTGCAGTTGGTGATTATGCTATAAACCCTGTACCCAGGAAAATGATATATGATGCAGTGAAGGAATTTTTTGATGGTGGTGTTAAAATTAAGATTATTGTGCCAGAAGGTAAAATAGTTACAAAAAAAACGTTTAATAAAAAACTTGGTATTATTGGAGGAATATCAATACTAGGGACTACAGGTATTGTAAAACCTTTTTCATTAAGTTCTTTGAAAAGTTCAATAGAGCTTGAAATGAAAGTTGCCAGAGCAATGGGTTATGAAACAATAATACTTGTTCCAGGCAATATTGGAAGATCAGCAGTGAAAAGTGCATATAATGTACCTGATGATAAAATTATTATGGTAAGTAATTTTGTAGGTGATATGCTTATTGAGGCAGCAAAGTTATTTGAAAATATTGTTATTATTGGTCATCCTGGAAAATTGATTAAAGTATTAGATGGATATTTTAATACACATTCAAGGTATTCTAAACCTGCTGTTAACAAAGTTAAATCTGATCTTATGAGTTTAAAGTTAGATGTTAAGTTACAGGAAAAATTAAAAGAAATTACCACTGTAGATGGTATCATAAATATATTGCCTGAAAATATAAAATCCAAAATATTTAATTATTATGCTGTAGAGATAGAAAAAACAATCAAAAAATACATTGATAAAAAATTCGCCCATGAAATAAAAAATATTCCGTTTAAAAAAGCCGGTATTGCCTTGATAAATATGAAAAAGAATTTTATTGCCAAAGGTAAGATATTTTTGGATATGGAGGATGAGATTGAACAAAGTTAAAGTTGTTGGTTGTGGGCCTGGTTATAAAAAGCTGATGACTTTTGAAGCTGTTGAAGCAATAAAAAGTTCTGATTTAATATTCGGAGCTGAAAGACTTCTTGATAATTTTCCTAATTTTAAGGGAGAGAAGGTTAAAATTAAAGGAAACTATTCTTCCATTCTAAAAAGAATAAAAAATGAGTATAGGATTAAAAAGATTGCAGTTTTAGTAAGTGGTGATGTTTGTTTTTTTAGTTTTTCAAGACTTGTCTTAAATGAAGTTGGAAGGGATAACTGTGAATTTTATCCGGGAATAAGTTCTGTACAGTATGCATTTAGTAAACTAATGCTGGAGTGGAATGACGTATTATTTTTAAGTTTTCATGGAAGGGATAAAGATAATAATGAAAATTGTAATATAGAGAGAATAATAAGGGATAATCCCAAAATCGCTATTTTAACAGATGGTGACAATGGAGTAAAAAATTTGTTTAATGTATTAAAGAAAGATCTTTTTAATGATAAAAAAATTTTTATTATGGAAAATCTATCTTATCCTGACAGGGAGAGAATAAAATCTGTTTCATATGAGAAAGCTTTGAACGGGAATTTCTCGCCTTTAAATGTTGTTGTTATACTGAATAAGGAGCTTATATGAACAATGGTATTGTTTACGGTATTGGAGTCGGACCTGGAGATTCTGAACTTATAACTTTAAAGGCTATAAAAATTATAAAAAAGGAAAAGAATATTTTTATACCGAAGTCGGGGAAATTTGAAGGAGGATTGATACGGAACATAGTGCAGAAATACATAAATCCTGATTTCCAGAATATAGTTGAAATAGATTATTTTGGAGTAATGAATTATAGAGGTGAAAAATGGAAAAAAGTAGCTGAAAAAATTCATTCTTATATATCAATAGGGCAAAATGTTGTCTATTTAACTTTGGGAGATCCGATGGTGTATAGCACGTTTATTTATTTGGTTGAAGAATTGAGAAAGATAGATGAGGGTATTAAGATTTTGACTGTTCCTGGTATAAGTTCCTTTGCACTTGGTTGTAGCGAATTTGGTATTCCTCTTGTTAAAGGCAAAGAATTGGCTACCATATGCTATGGAGGAGTGAATAAAGAAAATCTTAAGATGATTTTAAATAGTGCAGATACAGTTGTAATTATGAAAATAGGCAAAAAACTGAAAAAAATTATGGATGTTTTAAAGGAAGAACGTTTGCTTGATAAATCATATATGTTAAAACGTGCAGGGCTTGATGGTGAATATAAAATTGATGGATTGGAAAATCTTGAAATTGAGAAGTTACCTTCGGATTTTGGTAACTTATCAACAATAATTATTAGAAGGAATAGTTGAATGAAAGTCTATTTTATTGGTGCTGGTCCAGGAGATCATAAGCTTATAACGTTAAAAGCAGTAGAAATTATGAAAAAATGCTCAATTTGCTTATATGCTGGTTCTCTTGTTAACAAAAGAGTCCTTGATTATATGCCTCCAGAAAGTGAAATCTATGATTCAAGCGGTCTGACACTTGAAGATATGAAAGGGATATATATCAAGGCAAAAAATAGCAATAAGAATGTTGCGAGGTTGCATACAGGAGACCCATCTTTATATGGGGCTATCGGGGAACAAATGGAGCTTTTAATGGATTTGGGCATAGATTATGAGATTATACCTGGAGTGAGTAGCTTTCAAGCAGCGGCTGCAGTGTTAAAGAAAGAATTGACAATACCTGAGATAAGTCAATCGGTTATTCTAACAAGATTAGGTGGAAGAACACCGGTTCCAGAGAGAGAAAGTATATCTTTGTTATCTAAACACTCAGCAACGATGTGTATATTTTTATCTGTTCATATGATAGAGAAATTAGTAGAGGAACTTATCAAAGGTTATAGTGTGAAAACACCTGTTGTGGTACTGTATAGGGTTACCTGGAGTGATCAAATTATAATAAGGGGTACGCTGGAGAATATAGCTAATAAGGTTAAAAAGGCAAATATAAAAAAGACTGGACTCGTAATTGTTGGAGAGGTACTGGAGGAAATGACTGGAAAAAGATCAAAGCTTTATGATGGGAATTTTAATCATGGATACCGAAAATAGTACCGCACTGATTACTTTAAGTGAATTAGGATATAAAATACTTTTAAGAATATTAGATGGTAGCTATCCAGAGGCGGATATTTATCTTTCAAAAAAACTTACAATTTCCTTAAAAGAGATGGGCTATGATTTGTCTAACAGAAATATAATGATTTATCAAAATGGTATAGTAGATTTGTGTAAAAATATCTTTAGTAATTACAAAGCTTTTGTTTACATAATGCCTATTGGTGTGGTTTTAAGAACAATTTCTGATCAGATTATGAATAAATATGTTGATCCTGCCGTGGTAGTTGTTGATATAGGAGGTCGTTGGGTAATACCCATTCTTTCAGGGCATGAAGGAGGGGCTAATAAGGTAGCTGAAAGAGTAGCTTTATCTTTAAACTCAAGGGCTATCATTACCACGTCTTCTGAAGCGGGAAAAAATCTAATTGTTGGTATTGGCATGAGAAAAGGTGTTAAAAAAAGTGTTATAGCTGAAGCTGTACACTTTGCAATGGATATGATTGGAGAAAAGGAAGAAAATATAAGGCTTATTTCTACGGTAGAAAGGAAAAAAAAAGAGAAGGGGCTTCTTGAATATTGTAGATTAATGAATATACCTTTACGGAGTATTTCAATTAATGAGATAAAGCATAGTATGCGGAGTTTTAAAGAATCAACTTTTGTAAAAAAAATACTGGGAATTGGTGCTGTAGCTGAACCATCGGCAATCCTTGCGGGTGAAAAAACTAAGATTATTCTAAAGAGGATAAAATGGAAAGGCGTAACGGTTGCAGTAGCTCGGGAAAACTTTTCGTGGTAGGAATTGGCCCGGGATCCAGGGATTATATAACTCCAGCAGTTATTAAAGCGATAAAAGCAAGTGATATAGTTGTAGGATATGAAAATTATATTAGTCTTATTGAAGATTTATTAAACGGTAAAAAAGTAATAAAGAATGGAATGAAAGGTGAAATAGAAAGAGTAAAAGTAGCAATTAATTATGTAATGCAGGGGCGTAATACCAGTTTAATTTCAAGAGGAGATCCGGGTGTATATGGAATGGTCGGGCTCGTTATTGAACTTTGTAAAAAGATGAAAATCTCTATCGATGTTGAAATTATTCCAGGAATAACTGCAGCAAATGCTGCTGCTGCACTTCTTGGTGCTCCGCTCATGTGTGATTATGCTGTAATTAGTTTAAGTGATCTTCTTGTGTCATGGGAAAAAATTAGATTTAAGCTTATTTCTATAGCGAAATCGGATTTTGTAGCTGTGATTTATAATCCAAAAAGTAAAAAGAGAACTGAACAGATTAAAGAAGCTAAAGAAATATTTTTGAAATATAGAAGCCCAGATACACCTGTTGGAGTGGTTAAAGATGCTTTTTCTACTGGAGAAACTGTTCATTTAAGTAAGTTATCAGAGTTTCTTAAACTTGATATAGATATGAGAACGGTTGTAATTATAGGAAATTCTACAAGTGATATATATAAAAATTGGTTTTATACAAAGAGGGGTTACGATCTGTGATATTGATTCTTGGAGGAACATCCGAATCTTTAAAAATTGCGAGTAAATTGGATAGTTTAGGACTTGAATACCTAATTACTACGACTACTGATATACAAAAAAATGAGATTGAAAGAATATCCCATAAAATTTTTGTTGTAAAGTTTGATGAAAAAAGTCTTGCCAATTTTGTTATTCAAAATAAAATCGATACAATTATTGATGCTACACATCCATTTGCTGTTAGCATTAAAAATCTTGCAATAGATATATCAAAAAAGATGGGGTTTAGATATATAAGATATGAGAGAAAAAAGGTAGAAATGCCCAGAAATAAGTATGTTATTAAAGTTGATTCATTAGAAGAAGCAATGAAAAGGGTGAAAAATATAAGTGGGAATATTTTTGTTACTACTGGAGTTAAAGAGTTACCGTTTATATATAGTTTTCTCGACAGTAGAAAGGATGAAATCTATGTACGAGTTCTTCCAAAAAGTGATTCTTTAAAGTTATGTGAAAATATTGGCATCCCATTATCACACATAATAGCAATGGTTGGACCTTTTGATTATGAAATGAACTTTTATCTAATTAATAAATATAATATTAGAATTGTTATCTCAAAAGAATCAGGAACGACGGGAGGTTTATATGAAAAAATAAGGTCAGCTATTGATAATAATATATATATCATAATAATAAAAGCACCGGCGATAGATTATCCTATAATAGTTTATACAATTGATGAATTGGTTGAGGTGTTAGATTCCTGTGATAGAAATATTAAATCTTACAAAAAGATATAAAAGCCTAAAAGCTATTGATAATCTTACTATAAATGTTAAAGAAGGCGAAATATTTGGGTTATTGGGGCCCAATGGTGCAGGAAAAACCACTACGATAAGAATCCTATCTACTTTGACATTACCTACCTCGGGGAGAGTATTAATTAACGGTTATGATATAATAAATGATCCAGTGCGGGCAAAAAATTCAATAGGTGTTGTACATCAAACCTTAAATGTGGATCCTGATCTCACTGGTTATAACAATCTTCTGATTCATGGCATGTTGTTTGGAATGAAACGCTCAAAGATAAAGCTAAGAATCAAGAAGTTAGCCAACATTATGGGATTGGAAGAAAGGTTGAATGATTATGTGTCCAGTTATTCTGGAGGAATGAAGAGAAAATTAACAATAGTAAGAGCTCTTCTGCATAAACCTCAATTATTAATTATGGATGAACCTACTGTTGGTTTGGATGTATTAACCAGAAGGAAAATATGGGATTTAATAAAATCGCTAAATAAACAAGGAGTTACAATATTTATGACTACACATCATATAGAAGAGGTGGAATACTTATCACACAGAGTTGCGATAATTAACCGCGGAAAGCTAATCGAAGTTGGCCGACCATATGATCTAAAGCAAAAGTTTGGTAAGAAATCATGCAGATCAAGCAATGATGAATAATTTTATTATAACTCCCATGTCATTTCTTTGTAATACATTTTTTCCTCTTAGAACATATCCAATATGGGTAAGATGGATTATAAATGTTCTTCCTCTTACACACTCAGCGAAATGTATAAGGGCATCTCTGTTAGGAATTGAATTCCCGATAGGTTCATTAATTTATTTGGTGTTCTTTTCGATATTATCATATATAATAGCTGTTTTAGTTATTAAAAAATCAAAAGATTGATTTGATATATTATTTTATATATTGAAATCCATAAAAATATATTGACAAAAGAATAGGTATATATTATTGTAATTTTGCATATTTAA
>CAZSCZ010000081.1:7830-9859 GCA_964605455.1 uncultured Spirochaetia bacterium | reverse complement strand
TTAAATTTAATTTTTAGGAGGTAAAAAATGGCGGTGCAGGAAAGAGTCATAAAAACGGGAGGGGATATCAAAGAGAAGGAGCCTATCAAGAAGCCTGAACCAATTGTTCAGAATGATAACAAAGTAAAAATATTACATCAACAGGAACAGCAACGTGTAGATATGCGACACAAGATTCAGGAAGAGATTGTGCTAAAACGCAGAGCTAAAGAGATGGAAAAAAGAAAAGAAGCAGCTGAAAGATTAGCAGCAGCAACTGAAGAACTATCAAGTGCTGTTCAACAATCCTCTGCTGCTGCAGACCAGATAGCCAAAATGATGCAAAATATTTCAACAGCAGCAGAAGAATCATCTGCGGGTGCCAAACAGAGCTCAGCTGCAGTGGAGCAGATTGATAAAGCAGCTCAAATTATAAGAGCAAAAGCTAAAAAATCATTGGATAGAATTATAAAATTTCAGGAATTTAACAAAACTATGAGGCAGAATATTGAAAATCTTATTAAAGGTGTTGAATTATCTTCTCAGAAAAGCTTTGAAATAGGCGAGAAAGTTAAAGCACTGGTAAAAGAAGCAGAGGAGATAAATAATGTGGTTGCCAGCATAAAAGATATAGCTGACCAGACAAATCTGCTTGCATTAAATGCAGCAATAGAAGCAGCAAAAGTAGGTAGCAGAGGAAGAGGTTTTGCTGTGGTGGCAGATGAGGTACGAAATCTTGCAGAAAATTCTACCGCCTCTGTGGAAGAGATTACAAAAATGATAAGCGAAATAAATGAAAATATAAACAAAGTATCTAAAGATTCAGAAGAAGTAGGAAATTCTACTAAAGCAGAAGCTGAGAAAGCTAAAGAACTTATTGAGTCGCTTCAAAATGTTGAAAATGAAATAATAAAATTGCGGAATGCAGCAACAGAATTTGAAAAATTGAGCATAGAGACATCTCGTTCAACACAGGAGATGAAAGAGGCAAGTGAGCAGATAGCTGCAGCTGCTGCTGAGGCAGCCTCAACTACAGAAGAGGCATCTGCAAGTGCAACTGAGCAATCAAAAGCAATGCAGGAGATAAAAGCATCAGCAGAAGAACTTTCAGAACTTGCAGAAACTTTGCGAACATCAGGGATTGACATGAAATCAGTGGAAGAGATTGCAGCTGCTGCTGAGGAGTTATCAGCCACAATGGAAGAATCTAATAAAGCGTCACAGGAGATAATGCAGGCTATTGAACAGATATCCGCGGCTGCCAAAGAACAGGCATCTGCTACTGAAGAGTCAGCTAAATCATCTCATTATGTTAAGGATAATGCTACAAAAACAAAACAGATGAGTACCCAGACAAAACAGAGATTACAAAAAGTAGAAGATGTAATCAAAGAATGTAGAGAACGTATAGATGAGATGATAAAAAATATTCAACTCAATTCTGAAAGATATGTTGAATCAGTAAAAAATGTTAAAGAGCTTGTAAAACGAATGCGCGGAATTGAAAAGATTATTGATGCTATCACAAATATAGCTATCCAGACAAACCTGCTTGCATTAAATGGCGCTATTGAAGCAGCAAGAGCCGGGAAATATGGTAAGGGTTTCTCTGTTGTTGCAAATGATATAAGGGAATTATCAAAAGAATCCGCTGAGTCTACAGATAAAATAAAAGAAGTAGTTAGAGATATCCAGGAAAGAATAAATGAAATAAGTGATGATATAATGGAAGCATACAATACAGCTATTACAGAAGTGGAAAATTCAAAGAAAAGTACGCAGGCAATAGTGCAGGTAATAGAAGACTTAAAAGTGTTAAATAATGGTGTTGTTGAAATAGAAAATTTATCTACTGAGATAGAAAAATCAATTACTGAAGCAACAAGTGGAATTGAGCAGATAGCCAAAGCATCAGAATTGGCAGAGAAAAGCACAGAGGAAGCCTCATCAGCATCTCAGGAGGCTGCCTCTGGATTGAATCAGCTGGTTAAAGGTGTTAATGAGATAGTGCGAATTGCAGAAGAATTGAAAACTATAATATATTAATCAC
>CAZSCZ010000081.1:0-7730 GCA_964605455.1 uncultured Spirochaetia bacterium | reverse complement strand
AGGAGGCATAAAAATGGAAACTTTAAAAGAAGATATCATTGAGGAAGAAAACGAGCAAGAAGATATTACAAATGAAATACAGTTAGTAAGTTTTAAATTGGAAGATGAAGAATTCGGGATTCCCATAGAAGATGTGCAGGAAATAATACGAATGAAAGAGATAACCAAAATACCTGGCACCAGAACATTTGTAGAAGGTGTAATAGATTTAAGAGGTCAGATTCTTCCTATAATAAATTTAAGAAAAAAACTTAATCTGGAAGAACAAGAATTTAATGCATCAACCAGAATTGTTGTTATAGCAGTAGATAGTATAAAAACAGGGATAATAGTGGACAATGTATCAGAGGTATTAAGAGTATCAAAAAATAGTGTAAAGAAACCACCTGCTCTACTTGGAGAAGATACACAATATATCACAGGCATAGTGCGGTTTGATTCAAGATTAATAATACTGCTTAATGTCAAAAGTATAATAACAAAAGAGGATATTGTACATCTATCAGAAATAACAAAGAAAATCACATCAAAAGAAAAAGTAAAACAGGATAACACAGATAATATTGAAAATATTGAAAAAGTAGAGGATGTAAAAATGTGTAAAGGAATAAACCCGGATGGTACAAAATGCACAAGATTTGCTATGAAAGGCTCAGATTATTGTGAAATACATCAACCAGAATAAAATATAAATGGTGATGCCTATGAAACTCAAAGTTCTAATAATAGACGATTCAGCTTTTATGCGTAAAGCATTAAAAAATATACTAAAGACAAATCCCCGTATAGAAGTATTTACTGCACGTAATGGTTTAGATGGAATAGAAAAGATTGAAGATCTAAATCCTGATGTTGTTACACTGGATATAGAAATGCCTGTTATGAATGGAATAGAAACATTAAAACACATAATGAAAACACATCCTTTACCAGTAGTAATGATAAGCTCTTATACCCAGGAAGGTGTTGATATAACACTGGAATGTCTTCATCTTGGTGCAGTGGATTTTATTGGCAAACCCTCTGGTGAGATTTCACTGGATATAGAGAAAAAAGCAAAAGAAATAGTAAACAAGGTGATAGCAGCAGCATCAGTAAAAATGAATAGATTAAAAAAGGAGAAACTCAAAAAAGATGAAAGAAAAGATAAAGTTATAAAAAGGCTAAAATCAGGCACAATAGAAGTAGTGGCAATTGGCACATCCACAGGAGGTCCACAAACATTAATACAGATAATCCCGCAGTTAAATAATGATATAGATGTTCCAATATTCATAGTTCAACATATGCCACCAAAATTTACCCGTTCACTCGCAGAACGCCTGAATAGTATGAGTAAAATCAGGGTAAAAGAAGCTGATAATAATGAAGAGGTAGAAATAAACACAGCTTATGTCGCGCCCGGTGATTGGCATATGAAATTAAAAAAGCAAATATTAAAAGAGGGTTACCGTATAGTATTAAGTAAGGAACCCACAGACCATCTGCACAGACCTTCTGTGGATGTGCTATTCTATTCTGTGGCTGATACTTTTAAGAACCGAACCCTGGGAATTCTTTTAACCGGAATGGGTAGAGATGGTGCTGATGGAATGAGAAAAATTAAGCAGGAGGGTGGAATCACTATAGCAGAGGATGAGAGTACTGCTATTATATTTGGAATGCCAGCAGCTGCCATACAGGAAGGTAGTGCTGATTTTGTTGTACCTTCTTATGCTATCCCAGAGGTTATTGAAAAAATTATAAAGAAAAAGAGGAAATAATATGAATCAATATGAGATTATATTGAAATTTAAAAAAGATTCGCAGTTTCCTTCTGTAAAAGCAGTTGCATTTTATCGGGAATTACTGAAATTTGGGGAGATTACTTCTACTTATCCAAATATATTCCAGGGCGATAATATTGATGAAATTAAAGAATTTAAATTTTATCTAAACTCCAATGATAAAAAAGATTTTATTGAAAAAAATATAGCTAAAATTATAAAATCTGAACCTGAATTTGAAAAAATTGAAATAAATCCTGTTTTACCTAAATATTCTGCGGAAGAGAAAAAATCAAAAACTTCTCTTATAAGAATAGAAGAATGGAAAATAAATAAGATGAGCAATTATATCGGAGAATTGATTATTGCTAAATCAAACCTTATGAACCTTATATATCATTTAAAATTTATAAATGATTTAAAAAAACTCAAAGAATTATATAAAGAATTCTATGTAGCATTCCAGAATATTGATGATATAGTATTTCAATTAAACGAATTAAATCTTTCAATTAAGATGGTAAATTTTGAAACTCTATTTAACAAATTAGGCAGGATAACACGGGAATTATGCAAAGATAAGAAGATAACACTAATATTATCAGGCACAGACACACAAATAGAGAAAAATATTATAGATGAGCTGAATGACCCGCTTCTACATATCATCAGGAATGCAGTTGACCACGGTATAGAGCCACCACAAGAAAGACTTAAAAAAGGAAAAAGAGCTGAAGGCACAATAAAGGTAAATGCTTATAATGAGGCTGATAGTGTATTGATTGAGATAAGTGATGATGGTAGAGGAATAGATATACAGAAAATAAAAGAGCAGATACTAAAAAAGAAACTCGCAACTCCAGAACAGATAGAGCATCTCTCTGAAAAAGAGATAATTAATTTTATATTCACTCCTGGATTTTCTACTTCTGAAAAGATTACTGAAATATCAGGTAGAGGCGTAGGGATGGATGTTGTAAAAAATGCAATAGAAAAAATGGATGGCATAATTGATATTAAAAGTAAAACAAATAAAGGAACAGTTTTTACAATAAGGATACCTCTTTCACTTTCCATAATTGAAGTAATAATTATTAAAGTAATAAATAGTATTGTGTGTATACCTGTTACATCTGTACTTGCTACTTTAAGATTTAATAAACAATCTATCAAAAAAATCGGGACTAAAAAAGTGATAATATATAAAGACGAAATTATCCCTGTAATAGAAATTGACAGAATTCTGGAAATCACCAGTAATAATGAAACAAAATATAATTATGTAATTATCACAGGCTCAGTAGAAAAACGGCTTGGACTTCTTGTGGAAGATATAATAAACAAAGAAGAGGTGATGATTAAAACATTGAACAGATATCTTGGAAAAGTCAGGGGACTTAAGGGTGCAACTATTTTAGGGGATGGAGAGGTAGCACTAATACTCAATATAAAAGATATAATTGAAAAATTTATCACAGTATCAACAGGAGGAATAGAAAATGTCCCCTGATAGAGAAAAAATAATAAAAAATATATTCAGCAAAGATAGGAACAAAAGAAGAGAGGCAGTAAAAAAATTCAAAGAATTTGATAAAATAGACGAAACACTGATTAATTATCTAATATTAATGCTGGAGGATAATGATTCAGGTGTAGTTGATGCTGCATATAATGCACTTGTGGATATTGATAGCGAACTTGTAATTAAAAAACTTGTTAATCTGATTTCCACAAGAAATATAAAACTAAGAAGTTATGCTTTTGAAATTCTAAACCAAAAGGGCAAAAAAGCTACTAATGATTTGTTAACAAAATTAAAAAGCGAAAATGCAGACACAAGAAAGTTTGCACTTGATGTGCTTGGTGAAGTGGGTACATCTGAGTATGAGACAGATATAGCAGTTCTTCTAAAAGATGAAGACCCAAATGTAAGATATGCTGCTGCAGAAGCACTTGGAAAAATCGGCACATCAAAATCTGCTTATAAACTGTTAGAACAGCTAAAAAAAGAAAAAGAGATATGGGTTAAGTATGTTATAATTGATTCATTAAGTAAAATCGGAAATGAAAAAATAGCAGAACAACTTATAAAATTGCCTTTAAGTGGTGATTCATATACTTTTGAGTCTATTATTGAAACAATAAGTAAAATAGCTGATAAATCTGTTATTCAGCAGATGCTAAATATTTTACCTATGGTAAGTGAGTATGAAAAACTAAAAATAATAGATGCCATATTTAACTTAATAAAGAAATATGGAGAAAATATTCTGTTAAAAATAAAAATAGATTCTGATATAGTAGATATTCTAAAGACCCTATTAAAAAAGGAAATAGAAAATAAACACTATGTTATAATTCTGTTGTCATATTTTGTTAATTCAGAAGATTATTTCCTGTTTTTACCATTCCTGGAATCTGATAACGAAGATGAGAAAGTTGCTGCTATTCTTGCTTTAAAAAGAGTCCAGAATCCTGATTCAGTAAAGTATCTTTTGAAAATTTTTGAATATAACAACACTTATGTAAAATTGAATATAATTGAAACTCTAAATAAATTTGAAGACTCTTCTATTTATGAAAAATTTATCAGTTGCATAAATGATGAAACTGAAACAGTTAAAATCTCTATCTGCAAACTATTAACAAAATATTACAACTATGAAGTAAAAAAATTATTTAAAAATTTATTAAAAGAACATAGAAATGACCCTGAGTTTATTAAAAATCTCAAAAAAATAATACTGGAAACAGATAAGTCTTTCTTTGGAAATAATAAAAGGAGAAAATAATTAATGTGGAAAATAGAATAAAACTAACATCAAAGGAGTATAATGAGCTGTGTAATTATATCTATGATTTGACAGGTTTATTCCTTGGAGAAAACAAAAAAGATTCAGTTGAAAACAAAATATTGAAGCGGATGAAAGAGAACAGCATAAAAACATTTAAAGAATATATAAATATGCTAAAAAATGCTCCAGATAAAAAAGAATTGAAAGAGTTTATTGATTTACTCACAGTAAATGAAACATATTTCTATAGAAATATGCCACAATTCAAAACATTTCAGGATAAGATTCTTCCATTACTTTTAAAAAACCAAAAGAATAAAACTTTAAGAATATGGTCAGCTGGCTGTTCTATTGGATGTGAGCCATATACTATTGCTATAATTTTAAAAGAAACTATACCTGAAATTAAAAACTGGAACATATACATACTGGCAAATGATATAAGTGGCTCCGCATTAAAAGTTGCCAGAGATGGATTATATACACCACGAGAAGTAAAAGAGATTCCTTTCTATCTTCTAAGCAAATATTTTGTTAAAAAAGAAAAATATTATCAAATTAAAAAAGATATAAAAGATATGGTGGATATTCAGGAATTTAATCTAATGGATTTTAATAAAATCAATTCTTATGAAAATTTTGATGTGATTTTCTGTAGAAATGTATTGATATATTTTGATGAAATATCAAGAAAAAAACTTATTGACAAATTTTATGATAAACTAAATATCCCAGGCTATATTTTTCTTGGGCATTCTGAATCATTAAACAGAATTTCAAAAGCTTTTATATTAAAGCGATTGGGTGGTGACCTTGTATATGTAAAAGAATAAAAAAAGAGGTGATTTTTTATGGAAAATAAAATTAAAATTTTGGTTGTGGATGATTCAGAACCTACCAGAAAATTTATAGGTTCAATATTATCAAGGGATGGGTATAATGTGGATTATGCGGAAAATGGGATAACTGCACTGGAAAAATTGTTTATATCTAAATATGACATCGTAATAACTGATATTAATATGCCCGGTATGGATGGGTTTGAATTGATTGTTAAATTACGTAAAGACGAAATGTATAAGAATACACCAATAGTATTATTGACAACAGAAAGTTCAGTTGAGAGTATTGAGCAGGGCATAAAAATAGGAGCTGATTTGTATTTAATAAAACCCACTTCACCAGATAAAATTAGATATAGTATCAAAGAAATGGCTAAGCGAATTAAAAAGGAGTGATATTTATGTTTTTTGAAGAAGATAATGAACTCTATGATGCATTTTTAACAGAAACAAGAGAACATATTGAATTAATTGAGCAGAATTTGCTTAAATTAGAAAGTGATTTTAATAATAAATCTATAATAAACGAAATCTTTAGAAGTTATCATACAATTAAAGGCTCTGCTGCTTATATGAATTATGATAAAATTAAATTGCTTTCCCATAAAATAGAGAATCTGCTTGATATGATAAGAAAAGATAAAATATCTATTAATACAAAAATTATTGATTTTTTGTTCAATTCTGTGGATTTAATAAAAGAATTGTTGCATAATGACCAGAAAGAATTAGATTCCTCTGCAATAGAAAAAACTATTACAGAAATCGTAAAAGAGAATACGAAAAAATCATCTACACAAAAAGAAAATTTTAAAATTATAAAAATAGATTACCAAATAGAAGAAGACGAAGAAGAGATTATATCAGAAAATGAAAATAATAAATTTCTTATATTTAGTATTGCGAATGTAGATTTCGGAATAAGTCTTATGTATATAGATGAGATAACAAAATTATTAACAGGCACATTTCTTCCATTTACAGAAAATTATATCACTGGTCTTATAAATGTAAGAGGAGAGATAATTCCATTGATTGACTTGAGACTCAAATTTAACTTAAAACAAAAAAATCTACCTGATAGTAGAATTGTAATCATCAAATTTAATGAATCACTTGTTGGCTTAAAAGTGGATATGGTTAAAAAAATTATTGAAATTCCTGAAAAAGAGATAAAAGCATTCAATAAAAAGTTAAGGGACTTTAACGTAGAATATATCAGAGGAATTTATCTATACAATAAAAAACCTGTTATAATACTGGACTTACAAAAAGTTCTTGAACGGAGGTAATAAAATGAGTATAAAAATTAACCATATATCTCAAAATATTATTGAAATAATAATAGAAAAAAATTTACTGGACAATTCTGTTGAAGAATTTAAACAAAAAATAGCTAATCTTAATCTTGATAAAAATATAAATATTATACTCAATTTCAAAAATACAAAATTCATCTCCAGCTCAGGCATTGCCGGAATAGGTGCACTTTATAATATAATTAAACAACATAATGGCAGACTTATATTTGTTGGGCTTAATTCCAAAATTAAATCATTCTTTAAAATGATTAAACTAACAAAAGAGATATTAATTTACAAAACATTAGAAGAAGCAATAGAAAAATTAAAGGGAAAAAAGAATGTTGAAGGTATTGGTAATAAAAAATAGTGTGAAATTAAAATTCTCAAGTAAAATTGAGCCTGTATTTATAAAAGACCTGAATAATGTATTAAAAATTTTATCACTTAAAAAATTTGATGCAATTCTATTTGATTACCTGTTAAAAAACAAAAATTTATTTAAGATAATCTCATACATAAAGAAATATAGAGATTTTAATTACATTCCAGTTATTGGAATAATTAATAAAAAATTTAAAAAAGAAGAAATAAAAAATATTATTTTAAATGGCACAGATAAAGTTATATATTATCCATTTAAAGAATTTAATCTAATACGGAAGATAAGAGAGATAAAAAATTTATATAAAAATATTTTTATTGAGTATCAATCAAAAGATATTATAACATTCAAAATAGATGATAACATTTCTTTTCTCTATAAAATTAATAATCTTGTTTCAATATTACTCTACTATTATGATTTAAAACCAGATGATATATATAACCTTAAGTTCGCTCTATATGAAATAGGCACAAATGCCATAAAATATAGAGGAGATTGTAAAAACCCCATTACAATATCAGTGTCTTTACTTGAAGATAAAATTATTTTCAAAATAAAAGATTTAGGAAATGGTTTTGATATAAAGAAATTAAAGAGTCTTATAAATGAAGAGAAACTTACAAAGTTAAATGATATAA
>CAZSCZ010000080.1:0-10121 GCA_964605455.1 uncultured Spirochaetia bacterium | reverse complement strand
AAAATTCCTCTATATTTTAGTATTATAATTTTTATCATTGCTTTCTTATTATCTTTGAGATTAAAAAATTTAAAAATTCTACTTTTCTTGCTCCCATTTGGAATTGGAATAATTATTTATTCATCACCTATAAAAAGTATATATTATTATAAAGATATAAATACATTTCTCGGTAAAAAAAGTATAATAAAATTAAAAGTAACTACTCAGCCTCTGAAAAACAAAAAAGAGTATATCAGTTTTCTTGCAAAAATAAAAGAGATTAATGGGTATAAAACAAAAGCCACAATAAAAGTTTTTTCAAAAGTAAATAAAATAAATTATGGTGATGTTCTTTTAGTTCAAGGAAAAATAAAGAAGCCTGAAAGCCCAGATAATTTTGGTGAAATTAATTATAGTCTATATTACAAACGACTAAAAATTGCTGGGTGCTTGTTTCTAAATAGAAAAGAACAGATTTTATTATCAATACCTTTAAACAGATTCTCTCTTATTTTTATTGCGTGGATTGTAAAACAGGATATCAAAAATTATATTGAAAAATATTATTTAAAACTCCAGAAAGGATTCTTAAAAGCTGTGCTCTTAGGTGATAGACATTTTATACCTTTAAAATTAAAAAATATTTTTATAAATACAGGCACAATTCATATACTCGCTATCTCAGGACTTCACATCGGAATTATTATGTTTATTATTTTTAGCCTCTTAAGATTTTTTAAACTTTCTAAGAATTATAATTTAATAGTTACACTATTTGTTATTATATTTTACAATATTATAATTGGTTACAAAGCCTCAATTATTCGTGCAACAGCTATGTTTACTTCATTTATTATATGTTATCTTTTTGATAGAGATAGAGATTATCTTAATGCATTATTTATCGCCGCACTTTTTATCTTGATTTGTAATCCTGATGCAATAAAAAAAGTTTCATTTCAACTTTCTTTTCTTGCTACAGCTGGAATTATTCTTTTTACACCATATATTGAAAATTTATTCAAAAACACAAGAATCTATTCTTTAAAAATTGGTATTTATATAATAAAACTTTTTTCTGCTTCTATTGCATCTCAAATTCTTATATTACCTGTAATTCTTATAAATTATAAAAAATTTGCTTTAATCTCTATAATTGCTAATCTAATTGCAATTCCTCTAATTACTATTATACTTAGCATAAGCATTACTGGATATATTTTCTTTCATATATTGCCTTTTGTTACTTCTGCACTTTCTGCCTTGAATAATCTTTTAATTGCTATTTTAGTATATATTTTAAAATCTTTCTCATATATAAAGCCAATTTATTATCCAAAGCCATCAGTAGAATTTATCATAATTTATTACATTTTGATTTTTTTTATTTTTTACCAGAAATTTATAAATATCCCTCTGCTTAGCAGATATATATTTTACAAAGCGAACCTACAACATATTCTTATAGGAGTTTTGGGGTTAATAGTTTTATCCTCGTTTGTCTTTTCAAGTAAAAAAGATATTATTATGCGTAATTTATCTTTTAATCCTGAAATTATAATTTTTAATATAAATGGACGATGTATATTTATACGGACAGCCGGAAGTAAAAATATCTTAATTGATGGTGGATATAAAAAAGATGCTATTAAGCATATTATACCATTTTTACAACGAAACAAAGTGTCTCAAATGGATTATATATTCCTTACATCTCCATTAAAGGAACGAGCAAAAGGTTTGCTTTTGATTATAAAAAAATTTAATGTAAAACAGATTATTGATACTGGCTATCCTTGTGAAGAGTATCATTACCATAGATTAATAGAATTGATCACCGAAAAAAATATAAAATACAATATAGCTCACAGGGGTGCACAATTCAATATTGACAATCTAAAAATTTTAATTCTAAACCCGCCTCTATCTTTTTTTAGTAGAATTGACTCTACAAAAGTAAAAAAAGAAGATAATATAAAAAATAATTCAATGGTAATAAAAATTTTATGGAATAATTGGAAAATGTTATTAGGAGGTGACATAAAAAGTAGGGCAATTAAATTTTTAAGTAGAAATTTATGTGACAAATTAAAATCAAATTTAGTAATTTTACCTGATATTAATAAAAACGATTTCTCAATTTATAGGCTAATAGAATGTGTCGGACCTGAGATAATAGTTGTAAACAAAAAATTTACATTTTTTGAAAGATACGACAAAAAGTTTATAAAAAAAGTTGCAAAAGATTACAATGCAAAATTACTTTTTACACAAAATGATGGCGCAATAAAAATATATGAAAAAGATGGGAAAATCAAATACATTACAAGCAAGTAAAATAATAACATCTCCTTCGCTACTTAAAGAATTTTTGAAGGAGAATTCTATTTCACTTAAAAAAAGATTGGGACAAAATTTCCTTTTTGATAAAAATATCATTACGAAATTAATAAAAAGTATGGATTTAAAGAAAACAGATACCATTGTTGAAGTTGGTGCAGGTATTGGAAATATATCAATTTTTTATTTACCTAAAATAAAATATGCCTATCTATTTGAAATAGATAAAGGGCTTACAAAAATACTAAAAAATTTTATAAATTTTAAAAATGTAGAAATTTTGCATACGAATTTTTTAAAAGGAATAGATTTAAACAAAATCTTAGATAAAAACAAAAAATACAAGTTTTTTTCTAATCTTCCTTACAGTGTTGCAACACAAATTATAATAAAAGTTATTGATAATATTCAATTTTTTAAAGAAATATATATTATGGTGCCAGAAGCAATATATAATCGGATGATTTCACCACCTAAGAGTAAAGATTTTTCCAGATTTACAGTAATGATTCAATCATTTTTTAGAATAACTTATCTTTTTTCTGTAAGTAAAAATTCGTTTTTCCCGGTGCCGGAAGTTGATTCTATATTTCTAAAAATGGTTCCTATATCTCAATCTACAATTAAATATACAGAAATGAGCTCTTTCAAAAAGTTTTTACAGATACTTTTCAGTTCCCGGCGCAAGAAGATTAAAGGAGCTCTTCAAAAAATCTATAGTTTGTATCATATACCTGAAAATTATGGATACTCAATTGCAAATGAATTAAATATAGACCTATCTGAAAGAATTCAAGAAATTTCAGTAAGTAGTATAGTAAAATTATTTAAAAAGATTATTTCATTTTCTAAAGAATCTTACCGAAAATAAAAGCAGATATTTTGCGACAAGAAAAAGTTCTTGACAATATGTGGTAATATTATAAATTTATAAAAAAGAGGTTAGAAATGCCTGAAGAAGTTGCAAGCACAAGTGGAGACAATTATTATGTAATCAAAGGCAGATTTAAAGGAGCTAATAGTAATACTTACGGCTTATTTATAATGTTTATATCAATTTCTACAAGAACACTTCAAAATGTTCTTGTAGCTGCATCTCATTTCAGTGCGATTTACGAATATTCACCTGATATGGATTGGGCATCTTTTGAAGAAAAAATTACAACTCTAAAATGGAAGGGTGAAGTTTCTTCAAATATTTCTCATGATTTACAAATACTTATGGCAAATACTATAAAGCTGGATATAGTAGAAGAATTTATAGATGGAATAGAAAGGAATCAAATTGCTAAGATAGAGCATACAATAGTAAATATAATTTCAAAAGGACTTATTGATAAATCTGTAACAATAGATTTCAAAATTGATAAAGTAACACATCAGGATATAATAAAGGCAAAGGATGAAAGGGCAAGACGTGAGAAAGAGGAACGAGAAGCAAAAAGGCGCGAGGAGATGCGAAAAGCAGAAGCAGAAAAATTTAAGGTAGAGGAAGGTGGAGTAATTTTAGATGCTTCTTTAGTTTTGGCACCTGTTAGTGGTATCCCTATTTACGAGGCTAAAACAGGTGATCAGATAATGATTAAACTTGATTCAAGTACTGAAAAAGGAAATTATTTTATAGACCTTTTAAATGCCAGGTCCCCTGAAGGTGATGTAAGACCTATAAAAGGTGTAATAAAAGATGTTTTTATGAATTCGCTGGGTGAATTTCAAATACTTGCAGAAATTGGGCCAGGTATATATGCACGTGCAATTGAGACAGAACAAGTAAAAGTTAAACGTTATGACCCATCTGAGGATGCAACAAATGTAGCAAGTGATAAAAAAACTACTGATGGCTCACCATCCGCTCAAATTAGTCCATTTAAAACTGGTGAAATATCAAAACCAAAGGATTATTTTATTTGGATTATAGGAGCTATTACTTTTATATTGGCAATTTTAATTTTTTATCTCTTACTTTCAGGTGTGCTTTAAAACCTTAAAGTTTAAACGCTTTTACTCATAATCTCCTGGCTTTTACATAGCTTATAATATAACCCTTTTTTATCTTTTATTAACTCGCTATGCTTTCCTTGTTGCACAATCCTTCCTTTGTCAATTACAATTATTTTATCCGCATTTCTAACAGTTGAAAGCCTGTGAGCAATAACAAAAGTAGTTCTTCCTTTCATTAAAAAAGAAAGAGCTTTCTGAACCAATATTTCTGATTCTGTATCAAGAGCTGATGTTGCTTCATCAAGAATTAAAATTTTGGGGTTTTTAAGCAATGCCCTTGCAATTGAAATTCGCTGTTTTTCACCACCTGAAAGCTGTATC
The DNA here is from genome assembly GCA_964605455.1 of uncultured Spirochaetia bacterium. Lineage (GTDB taxonomy): Bacteria > Spirochaetota > JAHITG01 > JAHITG01 > JAFGFC01 > CAZSCZ01. Next base: position 5,477 of record CAZSCZ010000080.1, on the reverse strand, counting down.
CCTCTCTCTCCAATCTGTGTATCATAAGCTTTTTTAAATTTCATTATAAAATTATGAGCATTAGCATTCTTTGCAGCTTCCACAATTTCTTTAAATTTGGCACCTTTTTTCCCATAAGATATATTTTCTTTTATTGTGCCTGAGAAAAGAAAAGTCTCCTGCGGAACCATTCCTATATGTTTTCTTAAACTTTCAAAAGTAATTTTTCGTATACTTACACCATCAATTAAAATTTCACCTTTTTTAATTTCATAAAATCTTGGAATAAGATTAACAATACTGGTTTTTCCACCCCCAGATGGACCAACAAGTGCTATAACTTCTCCTGGCTTTACTTTTATGTTTATGTTTTTTAAAACAATTACATTTTTCTTGTATTCAAACCATACATTCTTAAATTCTATTTCACCTTTTACATTTTCAAGTGTTATTAATTTCTTACTTTGCTTTTTTTCAATTTCTTTCTCTGTTATCCCATCTATTAATTCAAACACTCTTTTGCCTGATGCAATTGCTTTTTGAAAAGCTACATTTATATTACCAAGCCCTTTTAAGGGCTTGTATGCCATTGTGGCAATTACAATAAATCGCCCAAATTCGCCTAATGTAATTTCCCCGGTAATCATTTGATAACCTGCAAAAAATATAACTATAACTACTCCAATTGTGCTTAAAAGTTCATTAATGGGTTTCTGAAAAGCTATAAGTCTTACAGCTTTCATATTTCTTGCATATGTAGATTGCGTAAGCTCTTTGAATCTTCCAAATTCATAATTCTCTTTAGTAAAAATTTTTATAACTTTTATGCCTGAAAGAGTCTCCTGTAAAAAAGCAGATATATAAGAGATATTTTCTGCAATTTTTTTGCTCGCTTCTCTTATAGGTATAGCAAATTTTTTTAAAATATAACCAGTTATGGGAAACATCCCCATTATTACAAAAGATAGCTTCCAGTTATAATAAAACATCATCCCAACAAAAAAGATTGACTGAATAATATTTGTAACAATCTGAATAAAAGATGTAAGTGTCCCCTGAAGCATATTCACATCATTTGTAACTTTTGCCATAAGATCACCTGTTTGGGTTTGATCATAAAATCTCATTGGATAATATAGTAGCTTATAATATAGGTCCTGACGCAAATCTCTCATTACTTTATGGTTCGCAGAATTTAATGTATATTCCTTCCCATATACAAATATCCCTTTAATAAATATATTAAAGAGTGTAAAAATGCCAATATATATAACTAAATGGAAAATTTCTTCCTTACCATAAAATACCCATTTATAATTTAAAAATGGTAATGTAAAAACAAATTTTATTTCACGATGATTTATTATTTGCTCACCAACAGCAGAAAAAATATCAATAAGTTTTTTTACTATTGCTGTAGAAATTAAATCACATTGAGTAAGCAAGATGATAGAGATTATACCTAAAATAATTCGTGAGATATATGGCTTATAGTATTTTAATATCCTTCTGAGTATCTTCATAATTTTAGTTAAAAATTATATAATGCTGTATTGAATGTCAACAATAAAATGGTATTTGAAAAATCATCAATCATTTCTATGATAAAGTCAACAAAAATTTTAATCTCCCTACCTTATTAGTTCAAAAATCTATTGACAACAAAATAAGATTAGTTATATTCTTTATCTAAATATGAATCTACTAATATTTATATTTGTTTTAATATTCAATATATCACATATAAATGCATATTTTAATGAACCTGATGTAACATCACTTGGGTGGGGTATAATTTCTGCTATTAATGGTCCAGCTTCTATAGGTATAAATCCTGCTGGGTTACCTGGAGCAAGAGCCGATTATTTTTCTATTACTTTAATAAAACCATTCCTGTTTCATAATTTTAATTTATTATTTATTTTAAAAAATAAATTAGGAATAGGTATAAGCTTTTTACAATCTGCTTTTAATTCTGTAAAAGGTAAATCTATACCATTGATTGTCTATGAAATTGTTTATTAGAAATTTTATTTTAAAAGATACTCTTCCTGAAATAGCTGTCCTATTCCCATATAGAGATGAATTACTAAAAACAATATGTAAATTTGATAGCATAGAAAAGATTTCTGTTAAAAATAATGAATTTCTTGCTTATATTTGTAAATATAATAAAAAGAATATTTTTGCATTAAATACAGGAATTGGTAATGATAATTTGCTACTTTTAATGAAAGAGATAATAGAAAAAGGTGTAAAGCATATATATTTATTTAACAAAGCACTTTCTATTTCAGAAGAAATAAAAATAGGAAATGTAATTATACCAACAGCTTCTGCAATAAGAATTGAAGAAAAATTTATAATATCCCCACCTATCAAAAATATTGATATAATCTCCAACTTTAAAAAATCTTTTGGGAAAAATTTAAATTTATATTCAGGACTATCTGCTACATTTCCAGAATCTCAAATTGTCAATCTTATGAAAAATAATACAATAACTTCTAATTTTGTAAATATTGTAAAAGAATTGAAAGAATTGAATGCACTTTGCATTACAACACTTGACTACAACTTATTTAATTTTGCACATTTAAATGATATAAACGCGTATTCTATTTTATATGTTTCAGGAACAGTCATCCCTGAAGCAAAGGAAAATCCTATCCCTTATCTTGAAAATCTTTTCTCACTTTTTTTAAAATATCTCTCTTATTAGTAGAAAAAAAATCCCCGATAAATGTTATTGATGAAAAAACTTTTTATATTATTATTTATATTTATAAATTTTAATTTAAATGCAAAAATTAAAATATTAAACCCAAATTTTCCTGAAACAAAAAATATTGAAAATCTTATACACACAGAAACAAATAAATTAAAAATAAAATCAAAAATAAATAAATATCTTATTTATAAAGGATATACACTCGCATATGTAAATAATATAACTGTAAAATCAAATAATATTTTTGTTTCGTTAAATGAAGGTAGATTGAAAGAAGTAAAAATTACAGGTAATTTTAAAATTTCTCAAAAACTTTTAAATGTTTATCTAAAAATGAAAAAGGGGGATGTTTTCAATAAAAAAGAGCTGCGCTTACAGATAAAAAAATTGTATGCTATAGGACTTTTTGATACTATAAATTATAAACTTTATCCTGATAAAAAAGTTTTGTTAATTAAAATAAAAGAAAAGAAAAAGCGGTATCTTAATTTTAGTGGCAATATAAGTTCCAGATATGGTATTATTCCATACGGTGAATATATTGACAGAAATCTTTTTAATACCAGGACAAAATTAAATTTATCAGCCGAGATAGGAATCTGGGAAAAAATAAAATTTCAAAAATATGAAATAAATTATAAAATAAGAGAATTTAACCTCCATTATTTATACAGAAATGGAATAATGTATATGGCTGAAAAAGAGTATAGTGAAGAGAAAAATTTATTTTTTCTAAACAAGATATGGATTTTAGGTAAATATTCTTTAATTGGTGTAAAATGTTCTATTGAAAATCATTATTTTTATAATATTGATAAAATCACTAATGAAAATATATTCCAGGGAAAAAGGTATGGATTTGCATTTTTTTATAAAAAATCAAACCGAAGAGATGTTATTGAAAAAACAAAAGAAAATATAATAAATTTTTCAATTGGAACCAAGATGCTTACTAAAAATAAATTTATGAGTAAGTTTGAGATTAATTACAAAAAATATTTTTCACCATTTCTGTATTGGGGAATAATTTATAAAAATTCTTCTGGATATATTTACGGGAAGTATATACCATTTGACGAAAAATTTTCTATAGGCGGAGAAAATCAGCGTGGATTTTACAAGGGTGCATATTGGAGTATTACCAAGATTGAAAATAGCTTTGAAATAGAATACGAAGTAATTATGGATAAATTATTTATATCACTTTTCTGTGATACCTCTATCTTAGACTCAAATCCGAAATTTCTGTTTTTAATTAGTAATGGAGTTGGCATAAGAATGAATATATGGAGATTTAGGTTATCGCTATATTATGGTGTTCCAACAACTCAGCAAATTACACAGGGTGAATTTCATCTAAAATTAGAACAATTGTTTTATTAGAACTTATTCTTTAACGCATCTACTCAGCAATAAAGTAAAAATTGAACTTTTAAAATTTTGCTTGTAGAAGCTTGATTTATCAAGCTCGCTTTATTTTTCGGGTCTGATAAATCAGATACCTTACAATTTTTCTGCTTGTTTAACAGGATATTATAATTTATGCTGAAAATTAAGTCTTCATTTGTCACTGCTGACCACCTCCCCACAGCAATGAAGATTTAACCTGAATTTTTTGTTGATTTTTTGTTATTATTTCCTTTCTGGTCTCTTTGCAATACTTTATCCTTTCTTTTCTTCCCCCCTCTAACAGTAATTTGTGTGCGTGATTTATTGGCTTCCCAAATACCTCAAATACTTTTAAGGGAGTATGTCTGTTGCATCAGCAATAAAACACTTACATTTACTTTTTCAGGTAATGTCGCCTAACGGACAGAGGCTCACAACGCCTGCCAAGAGGCTGGTGTATAAAGCCTTTGGCTCTTCGTGAAACGCAAGTTGTCTGAAATGCCACCTTTTTCAATTGTTAGAAATTCTTGGTATATCGTAAAAGGTCAATATTTTTTTCATTATTATGTAGTGATGTTTGTTCAAATAATTCTCTGTTAAATAATATATCTTTGTTATAGTACCACATAGCTTTGTATAAATGATTAATAGAAGTACTTATTACTACAGCTCCAATTATTCCAATTACTCCGCCACCTAAAACAAATCCTAATGCTATGCCTGTCTGCTCTCTTAAATCTTCTATGGCTAATGGAATTATCATTGCACCTATCCCTACAAAGTATAAAGTCCATCCGAGAATCCGTTGGTTCTTAAATTTTTCCATTTCTTCTTTTGCTTTAGGTGAATCTGCAACAACATTTGCTATTTCTCTCCCGGTCATTCCTACTTCATATTCTTTTCCATTTTGAACCAAATATAATCCTTTGAAGAAACCAACTTGTGGATATAAAGAATATTTTTCATATAATCCTTTCAAATATTTTATATCCTTATTTTCTTGAGATTCAGCAAAAGAAAAAGTAGACATAAAAGTAAATGTTATAAAAAGAATGAATATTTTTCTAATATTTACATTCATATGCTCCTCCTTCTTTACAATAATATAAAAGGTGGCATTTCATACAACGGTTTGCGGGTATGCGAAGCCCTGAGCGAAGCGAATGGTTTGGGTGAGCGATAGCGAACCGCATACCTGCTGTTGTCCGAGTGCGGTAGCACCGAAGCGGAGCAGAGAGTGCCAGAGCCCACAATTAAGTATCTATTCATTTCTGAGGGCTTTCTTGCGATTTTGGAGGTGATGGGGAGACAACAACCTGCTGTACTTGTTTTATAAATGCCTTTCCCAATTGATTTTCTATTATTTTTACAGCTCCAG
>CAZSCZ010000079.1:0-10127 GCA_964605455.1 uncultured Spirochaetia bacterium | reverse complement strand
AGAAACTGGCGAAAAAATCCCTGTGCCAACCTGATATAGTTTTTATTCCCTTCTGTGTATTATTTGCCACCAAACTTAAAACTTTTCTCATACCTTTCACCTCCTCTTTTTTTCAGTTTCACTTTCTTATACACTTTATCTGTTAACTGCGTATAAATTTTCTGTTAATTTTTGGTTAATTTTTATCTTTCTTAAAAGCAACTGTTTGGTCTGCCTTACCTTTTCTCTGCGAATACCTAACTCCTTAGCTATTTGAGATAAAGGCATCTTTTGCTGAAAATGGAGTTTAAAGATTTTTTGCTCAAGTGGTGAAAGATTTATATTAAGAGAAGATATATCTAAATCCCTGCTTTCATAAGTTTTCTCTATAACGGGGGTTTTTAAAATTTCCTCCTTTAATTCTACGGAATTCAAAGATTGAATCTTTTCTTTTTGAATAGTCTCTAAAATTCTTTTCTTTATCCAGTAAAAGGCATAAGTGGAAAATTTTATCTTTCTAGATGGATCAAATCTCTTTTCTGCCTCAAGAAGCCCTAAAAACCCTTCTTGAATTAAATCCTCAGAAGGAACTTTGCTTTTTTTATATCTGGAAGCAATTGATTTAACCAAAGGTAAATAATCATAATATAACTTTTCTGTTCTCATCACTTTATTTTATTTATACGAACAGAATGTTAACGCAGTATAAAGGGGAAGTTAATTTTTGGTTAAGAAGAGGAGGCAGGAAAAGTAATTATAAATTCTGTTCCTTTCCTTGGTGAGCTTTTTACATCTATTTTCCCATTATGTAAAAGCACAATATGTTTGACAATAGAAAGTCCCAAACCTGTTCCGCCAAGTTTTTTAGAACGAGATTTATCTACTACATAAAACCTTTCAAAAATTCGTGAGAGATGTTTCGCAGGAATTCCTATTCCCGTATCTGCAACTTTAATCTTTATTAAATCGCCTGCTCGGACTATTGAAATTTTGATTTTACCTTTGTCTGTATATTTTATAGCATTATCTATCAGATTTATAAACATTTGTTCTAATTTGAATGGGTCAGCTCTAAGCAGTGGTAAATCTTTTTCCACTTCAATTTTTAACTCTAATTTTTTCTCTTTTATTTTGTCTATAAACATTCTTGAAATATCTTTAAGTAATTTCTTTAAATTAACCTCTTCTATTTCTAAGCTTATTCTTCTTTCTTCAAGTTGTGATAATAAAAGTAAATCCTGCACTATATTAATAAGCCTATTTGTATGTCGTTGAATAATTTGTAAATAATGTTTTCTATTTAAATCTTTTTCCTCATCCAATAATGTTTCAACAAATCCTTTTATAGCAGTAAGAGGTGTTTTTAATTCATGCGAAACATTAATGACAAAATCTTTTTTCATCCTTTCCAGTTTTTTTATCTCTGTAATATCATGAAAAACTAATACAATCTCTTTTTTTGATTTAAGAAATGTTGCACTGCATAAAAAAATTTTGTTATCCAATTCTGTTTCACTTACAAAATTTCTTTTCTTTTCCTTTACATTTTTTATCAACTCAATAAAAGCCTCATCTCTTAAAATTTCCCAGTAAAATTTGGTAATTATAGAATCTATCCTTGTTATCTTTTTAAAACTATTATTAGCAAGAATAATTCTGCCATCTTTATCTAAGACTAATAAACCTTCTTCAATAGAAGAGATTATACTATTTAGTTCTTCTTTTTCATAAGATAATTCAGAAAATAAGTCTTTTATTTTTGATGTCATATAATTAAAACTATCTGCAAGTTCTTTTATTTCATCTTTGTTTTTAGAAAATATTCTTATATTAAAATTACCTTCTGCCACTTGCCTTGATGCTTTAACTAATTCTTTGATTGGTTTTGATAAACTTTGAGAAAAAAATATAGCACCTAAAAGAGAGAAAAGACCTATTATTAATGAAATTTGTAAAATTTTAATTTTTAATTCATTTAAAAGTGCATTTATATCTTTTAGAAATAGACTTGTTCTTAATATCCCTAAAATTTTATTATTATATTTCAAGGGTAAAGCTACATATAGCATCTCCTGTTTTACAGTTTTACTAAAACGTAGCGATTTTCCAATCTTTCCATTTAAAGATTCCTGAATTTCTGGACGATATTTATGGTTCTCCATCTCTTTGGGATTTTTTTCTGAATCCCCTAAAACTACTCCTTCAGGAGATATAACAGTAATTCTTGTTTTTATCTCTTTTCCTATTTCTTTTACTATTGGGTCTATAGAATCTATCTCTTTATTTGCAATTAGGGGTGTTATCTTTAATTTTAAAGTTTCACCAATATTCCTCAAATTGTTGGTTAGGGTATTAAGATAATGATTCCTTATTATTTTAAATGAAAAGACAAATATCAAGATAGATAATATTAAAATTATAAAAATATAAGCTGCAAAAATTTTTAAGAAAAATGATGTTTTTTTCATTATTCTAATTTATAACCTATCCCTCTGATATTTTTAATAAATTTTCCTGCAGGGCCTAATTTATCTCTTAAATGTTTTATATGAACATCTATTGTTCTATCAATTACAATTTTATCATCACCCCACAAATAGTCCAGTAACTGGTCTCGTGAAAATACCCATCCTCTTTTCTTAGATAAAATTTCCAATATTTTAAATTCAGTAGTCGTTAATCCTACTTTTTTTTCATTAACATAAACTTCATATTTCTGCAAATCTATTTTTAAGATATTATCAATTTTTATTATCTTTCTCTCTTGTTGTGATAATTTTCCTCTTCTTAAAACCGCTTTTACTCTTGCCACAAGCTCACGAGGAGAGAAAGGTTTTGTCACATAATCATCTGCTCCTAATTCCAGACCTAAAACTTTATCTGATTCATCACCCCTTGCGGTAAGCATAATTATAGGAATAAGAGAATATTTTTCATTCATTTTTAAATACTTACATATTTCTATGCCATCTATATCAGGTAACATTAAATCCAAAATTATAATGTCAGGTATTTCTTTATGAAGAAATTGATAAAAACTTTTGGCATCAAAAAATCCTTTAACTTTAAAACCTGCCTTTGTAAGATGAAGCGAGACAAGTTCTACAATATCTGGTTCATCATCTATTATAGCTACTATCTTATTCATCTATTATTAATAAGGTCCATCATATAATGTCCGAGTATTTCCCAGCACTTCCTTTCTTTCTATTTTCAATTTATTGCTTATTGTAATTATATTATAAGATGGTTGATATATACCACGAAGTCTTCGTGAAGTTGTTGTGGAACAGGTTAAAACTTTAATACCTTCAAAACGCCATAAGTAAGGAATATGCTTATGTCCTGACATAATTAAATTTATTTTTGTTTTAACAGCCATCTTAAGCACATCACCTGCATCTCGTAAGATGTTGGCTTCCCTACCACTATTTGGTACAGAAATAACATGATGATGAAGTGCTAAAATTTTGAAAGAATAGTTTTTTGAAAAAATTCTTTTTAATTTCATAGTATTGTGTCTGCCAATCTGACCATCATCCAGATCTGGCTGAGTAGAATCAACACCGCATATAATAATATTATTATTCAGCTTTATGACACGAAAAGGATTACCGATCAATCTTTCAAAAGTTCTATACCCAACATTTCTGGAATCATGATTACCTGGGACTATTAACTTCCGTTTAACTTTAAACCTCTTAATGTAACTAAGCGCCATTTTGTATTCTTCAAAATATCCATCCATAGTCAAATCGCCTGTTATAATTAGTAAATCCGGATTAATTTCATTTACCTGTTTAATAGTATTGATCATCAAATTTTCATCAAAAAGAGATGAGCCACAATGAATATCTGAAATTTGGACAAGTTTTACTGGTTTCATCTTGTTCTCTTTTCAAAATAATTCTTATAGAATATACTTATTTAAACCTTGTTGTTCAAGATAATGATTGAGTTCTATACATTTGCAACATGTCATAACTTTTTATATTATAATAATTTTCATTATAAAAATCAATTGGTGTTTGATATTGAAGTGATTTATGTGGTCTATAGAAATTATAATACAGCATACACTCATATAAAACTTTATTTACATCTTCAGGAGATTCTGCCTCTTCTATCTTATATCCATATTCTAATTGCACTGTATCTATTACTTTCTCTACATACGCATTCATCTTTGGACTTCTAACATAGTTTGTTATTTTCACTATTCCTAACTCTGTCAGCATTTTCTCAAATTCACCTTCAAATTTGATACCATATATATCTCCTGCTATTAACTATAACTATTTTTATCAACTTTTCAAATTTTATTTTGCGTTGAACATCAATGAAGTTAGTGGATATTGCTTTACCTATGTCCACCCCAGTGATTGATATAGAGTTATTTTATCTTAATCTTTTTAATACTGCTTTTTGAATTACCTGAAATCGGTCTTTAACTCCAAAATCACTATATAGGCTTTCGGTTAAAGAGCCCTCAGGATAATTTGTTTTCTCCTGTATTGCCATAAGTTCTGTAACAACAAGTAAAAATTCTACTGTGAATTCGCCAACTTTATCTAATTCTTTGAATGGTCCAATATGCTCAGGTTTAAAAAATTGAAGTTTTGGTGGAAAATAATTTATAGGTTTTACAGATTTCAACATTGTTATAATATGCTCTTTTAATTTTAAAGTTAAATAAGGATTATATGCATATTTCACATACATTTCAACAATTAGATGGACATGAGCAGGGGTGCGTTCTCGCTTGCCATGCTCTCTGGATTTCACAATATTTGGTGTTTTAGCCAAGCTGATACAGTATCCTCTTTTTGGTTTTTCTTAAGTTCCAATGCCTTCCGTTTAATTTTATTAAGCGTAGCAACATTTAATTTGTTCATATCTACCCATAATCCATCTTCACCATTTCCTTGACCGAATTGCTCACCAGATACTACAAAAATTTCTCCATTGTTTAAAATAAATTCAAGGGCACCCCAACCCGTAAGATCTTCTTTGGAATTTCTCTCCCTTACAAATAGGACACCTATTTTATTTGCTCTCTCAATAAAGTGATTTTTTGTAGTGTCCATATTTACCTCCTTCTTTTTAAAGATTTGAAATTATTAAAGATATTAAAGTTACTACTCATATTTTTCCCATCTGTTTCTGGAAGGATTTTTAATTAACTTCATGTCTCTTAAAAACTGCAATTGTTGTCTTATTTTCGCTTTAACATTCTTATTTTTAGGATATATTTTCTGGAATTCTTCCTCATATCGGTACATATCGCTTGTTCTAAAAAGACCCGATGGTAATCTTTCATAAACTAATTTCATCCATCCAAAAAGTTCTGACTTTGTAAAAATTGGTTTAGGTAGTATTTTTTCTTTCTCTTTGAGTTGCCTTATTATTTCCTTAGTTTTTCTGTTTTGTAACGCTTCAACATTTCTATTTTTAACTCTTTTGTACGCTTCTTCATATTTATCGATGTAGTCCAAATCTGGTTCAAATCGGCTTTGATGAAATTTTAATCTACTGTAAAGTTCATAAACATCAGAAACAATCTCTTCCCCAAGAGATGCAGTAATTACTGCATTGACCTCCACGTTGTCTTTCAAACCACCTTCTGTCAAATTTGATGACCCCATAATAATAGTTGCGTTTCTTTCATCATTTAGCAAATATAATTTCGGGTGATAAACAGGTGTATCCCTAAACGAAGGATCGCTAAAGCAATAACATTTTATCAACGGATTTTCGTTAGAGAGTCTTTTTAATAGCCTTAGGATTTTGGGCTCAGTCGTGCGAAAATCTAATCCAACAAGAAACTCGATGTTCCTCCCATTTGTCAGGCATTTATTTATACTCTCTTCTATAAGCATAAAGCCAGAGCACTTTATAAAAGCAACAGCAAATTTTATTTCTTTTGCTTTTGGTATAGTCTGATTTAATACATCAAGTAAATTCTGTTTTATGTTATCTGTAAATGTTATTTTCACTTCACTCACCTATCAAAAAATATAAGTAACCTTCCCTGAAATCCATATAATGAATAATATTTGCATAAGGTGGATGAGCACATATCAAATCTATGGAATTATCTTTTATAAAAGATAATTCTCTGGCATCACCAACCATAAGTTTGGGTTCATAAATTTTTGAATAATTTTCTTCACCAATAAGAATCAATTGTTGAGAGTCAATATTAAAGTTTATATTTTTTCTTGCTAATTCAATTGCTTTATCATTTATATCAAAGGCAATACATTTTCTACCCAGAAGTTTACATTCCACTGCTGTGGTTCCTGCTCCGCAGAAATAATCCAAAACTAACTCTCCTGGCTTTGAATATCTAAGAATCACATTTCTTGGAATATAAGGTGACCAATTTCCCCTGTATTCACCACTATGCGTTGCCCAATTACCACGTTGTTTAAAGCTCCAGACAGTGGTCTGTTCCAATTTAAAGTCTTTTGGTTGAAGTCGTTTTATTTTTTTAGAAATTTTTAGAGTGCTGATATTGAGTCCCTGCGTTTGTGTAATGAGCTTTTCAATATATCTAAATGTAACTCCATATTTTTGACCAATTTCTATGTCAGAAGTGCCTCTGAATTTTTCCTGTAAAATTGCATTTTGGAGTTCTTCTTCGGTTTCAAAACTTACTTTTTGTTTAGCCATTATTATTTAATTATATAATATTAGCAAAAATTGTCAAAGAATTTTTTATACTAAGGGTGTTGAAAAATTACCACCATTTTTAAAGAATCCTTTTATAATAAGTTGTAAAAACAGACCTTTAGGTCTGTTAAATATATTAAATTAACGCACCTAAAGGGCTGTGCTGGTTGATATAGAGATATTTGAACAATTAAAAATGATATTAGAAAACCTTTTGAACAGAAAACCTGAACCAGAGGATAAGATTTTGGCAGAGTCTGATGTATTAAAGAAAATAATTACAAAATATGAAAAATCTGGTATAGTTATTTCAGACCGGAGAAAAGAATTAGATGAATTATAGTAAACTCCAGCGGGAATCTATAATTGAAACAATATAAGTAATTATAGGCTCCTGCGGACGCAGAGCCTGCCCCTACGTCCGCAGGGGAGTGACAATCTTATCTATATTGTTACGAATATTTATGCATTTAACTATAATATAAGAATTGGGGGAGATGATGGATGTTCAATCTATTAAATGTATTATTAAAAACAGCAGAATTCTACCATTCAAAGCTTTGGATTATTACTACTCCCTGTTTTTTTGCTTCTTTTATAAATTTTTTTCTGGCAAAATGCGTAATTAGTAATTTAAATATCTCTTTCCCTTTATATTCTTTTTTTATAATCCTTACTTTCTCTTCTAAATCCTTGAATATATCTCTGCCTTCTTTTATCCTTCGCTCATCTAACCTTAATTTGGTTTCACCAATTACTACAACCTCTTTGCCGTTTCTTTTTCCTATCCCAAATATATTAAATTCTTTATTCTTTATCTCTGTCCGAATTAGCCGTTTTTTCAGTTCAATCCCATACTTTTCTTTTAGAATATCAGGAAGATGTCTGAACGCCTCGTTCTCAAGGCTATAACTTACACTCCGTTCCAGTCCACCAAGTTGAGACCTTGTCTCACCAAGCCCAATTGCAAGGTTCCTCACCTCTTCTTCTGTGTTTTTCTGTGCTTCCGTAAGCTCCTCTACTTTCTGCGCAAGAGTATCTACCCGTTTCTCTGTGTTTTTCTGTGCTTCCGCAAGCTCCTCTACTTTCTGCGCAAGAGTATCTACCCGTTTCTCTGTCTTTTTCTGTGCTTCCGCAAGCTCCTCTACTTTCTGCGCAAGAGTATCTATCCGTTTCTCTGTCTTTTTCTGTGCTTCCGCAAGCTCTTCTAACCGTTCCTCTGTCCGTTTCTGCGCATTTGCAAGCTCTTTTACAATACCTTTCAGCTCCCTAAAGTCTTCTCTGGTTACATAATTCTCTCTTAAATGTGATTCAACTATCTCTTTTATTTTAGACTCGATTTCAGGTGTCATCTTTATTTCTACTACCCTTGCCATCAATATTTCTCCTTATCTTTGATTGATTAAATTTAACAAACTATATTTTAAGTGTCAAATTAAAAAAATATGAATTTTAATAATTATAATAAAATTTTCTGTTTTTTACTTTTTATGTAAACAGAAATAATAAAAATCTCCTTTGGATGTTAAACTTTTACTGTTTTCTTAATATTCATTTTCTGCTTCCTTGGAATCATTGCTTCCAACCCATATTTGGAAAAGAGTGTTCGGAAATTATAATTTATAGTTAACATCATAAAAAATATGTCCTTCCGCAAAATGAATAAAAAAAGTCAGTTCTCCTGCTTAACATTTGCCAAATATATAACACAAAAAATTAATAAAGTTTTGCACCGTCCCTCTGTAAAGCTAATATCATTGGGAGAGGCTTTAACTCACGCTTAAGAGGGTCCAAAACCAGACCTAATGATTCAAGTGTAAAAGCACCTAACAATATGCTATCATCCTTTTCACCAAAAATAACATCTGAGCCACCAATTTTATCTTGATATTTAAACAGTGCAACTCCTTTTTTACGGATTATCTTTTCTCCATTGGCAAGCCTAAATTCTTCTTTAGAAATAGGTTTAATACCTAACTTCTTAAGTACAGGTGCAGGAACTACAGAATAAACTGCTCCAGAATCAACTAAAAATTCTACTTTCTCTATTCTTTTAGGGTTAGCAGGATTTGCAACTCCCAATTCAAGAACTGTAAGTCCCATAATAGCCTCCCTGTTATTTTCAAATTTAAACTATAGATAAAATGAAAATCGTTATTCTTTTTGTATTATACAAAATTAAATTTTACTGTCAACTCTTCTGCTTTTTTCAAGAGAAAAATATAAAGACAAATATAATAAATAGCGCTATACTATTCAATTATTAATTGTTTAACCACCGCCATCTTTTCCTGAGACAATCAAATCTAAATCCCCATCATTATCAATATCCCCAAGCGCTATGGAACTATAAATAACTCCTATACCCCAATTTGTTATTGGGCCTGCAAAATTTGCGGACGCACTGTTGATGTTAAATATCAAAACAATACTGAAAAGCCAAAATATTATCAAAATTATAGTTTTTTTCATCCCCCACATTTTCTTGTTCACCCTCTCTTTTTCCTAAGATCGCACAGAAATTATAATTTAATACAGATAAACAATTAAAACATTAACATTTTAATTTTTACATTTTCTATCTCATTCCTGCACATATTCTCACAGTGCAGGCTCCAGCAGGAATCTATCCTGCTTTAAGTTAAAAGAGCTCCCCTCTCTTAGCAATGGTAATATATTAGAAAGCTTAAACTTACAATATCTCCTCAACTCCAATATCTTGGCTTGAAATTTTTAGGATTTTTTATCTCCATAACTTCGCCTGTTGGTATCAGAATATATAATCCTTTACGAATTGCATACTCTTCACTACTTTTCCAATTCTTTTTCCTGCCACAACTCCTATAATCTTCTCACCTTTGTATTCAGGAAAAAATTCTGTAAACTTTTCAAACACTTTTACTGCTCTGTGTATCTCTCGTTGATTAAGATTGTCTTTAACTTCTGCTATTATAAACACAATCTTTCTACCTTTCCTATCTCTCCCTATCCCTACAATATCTATCACTAAACTTTTTCCATTAATGCTTGCAGTCGCTCGCTGAAATGTCACTCGCACTTCTATCCCTACTTTCTTGAATGCTTCCCTTACGGAAGGCATAACTACTCTTTCAACAAATCTTTCCCACTCGCCTATTAATACACTTATCATCTCCTCTAATAGTGCATCGGTTTCTTTTAATTGTTCATCTATTTCCCTTTGACTTTCTCGTAATTCTTTAGGTTAGGCATCTGTCTTCTTTTGGCTTTTCTGTAATTCCTTTATCCTAAACATCATATCTTTTTCAATTCATTAATTCTGTTTTATCAAGATCTTTAGAAAAATCGTAACAATGCAAAATTTTATCACTTATTATAAAATTGCAATTGTAGTGAACAGACTATGTTATTAAATTATAAGTGGCAATTGTTTCTATGTTATTTTCTTCTGCTACCTTTACTGCTGATGGATGAACTGTATATCCAAAAAATAG
>CAZSCZ010000078.1:0-10147 GCA_964605455.1 uncultured Spirochaetia bacterium | reverse complement strand
CACAGTTTTCAGAGTTCAGAAATTATAAAATTAACAAAGTTGTGCACCGTCCCTCTGTTACATTGTTACAACAAAATAAGGTCCGCCAAGATGATGGAGTATCTGTGCTTTTTCAGCTTTCCATACATTTTCTTTAAAGTCCCATTTCTCTTCGTCTGCATAAGCTGCAACAACTTTGGCTATAAAAATCGTATGGTCGTAAAAATTTACAGATTTTTCTAATTTACATTCAAGATGTCCTATACATTCTTTTATTCCAGGAGCATTTATTTTTTTTGATTTAAGGGGCGTTAATTCAAATCTTTTAAATTTTTCAACATTTTCACCAGAGACGCTTCCACATCCAATTACTTTCTCTTTTAGAGAGATGTCCGGAACATTTATTACGAATTCACCTGTCTCGTTAATTATTTTTGTTGAAAAATTTGAATTTCCAGATGCAATAGCAATACAAAGAGGAGAGTGAGATACAGGCATATTCCAGGCAACTGTAAAAATATTTGCCCTCCCTTTGTATAAAGTACTTACAAGAACTACAGGTCCATGATTTATTAACCGATTTGCTTTACTAATTGAAATATCCTTTTTCATTATCTGTTCTTACTTTAGCTGTTTAAATTTTTACCTTTGTAGAATTATAATAATTTTAATTATAAATGTCAATTGATTGATTGATTTATACTATTTTACTTGACCCTCGTGAAGTAAAAAAGTATATTTTTATAAGAAATGAAAAAGTATCAGATTTTGCTTTTTTTACTTTTTCTTATATTTCTGGACCTTTCCTGTTCAAGACACAAAAGTGAAAGTAAAAGTAATAGAGCTGCTAATAATATAGAAAAGATAAAAGAAACAACATTAAAGAATACATTAGAATTTGAAAAAAATAGAGAGAATTTTCAAGTAGAAATATTTAGTAGCTACGAAGGTCTTTTGTCAGATGATATTAAGGATTTAAAATTGGATAAAGATGCATTATGGGTATGCTGTGGCAATGGTATTACATATATTGATAAAACAACAGGTAAAATTATAAATTTTGCTTATACTAATAATACTAATATAAATTTTAGTTCAATAATATTAGATGATGGTTTCATTTATCTTAGTTCTGATTATGGTGTTTATGGATTTAATAAAGAGAATAAAGACTTCTTTGCTATTGTAACTAATGTAAAAGTAGTTCCTAATTTGATAAAGTATAAAGGTG
This sequence comes from uncultured Spirochaetia bacterium, assembly GCA_964605455.1. Classification (GTDB taxonomy): domain Bacteria; phylum Spirochaetota; class JAHITG01; order JAHITG01; family JAFGFC01; genus CAZSCZ01. The sequence continues at coordinate 8,937 of CAZSCZ010000078.1, read as the reverse complement.
GTTTTATTTATGGCAATAATGAAGGAAAATTTTATATATATGAAGAAAATAGCTTAAGAAATATTACCAGCATTTCTGAAAGGATATTACTAATAAAAGAATTTGATAATGAGATATTTATTTTGAGTGAGAAAAATATTTATAAAATAAATCCTAAGATGTGTGAATATATAAAAGTTTTATCATACAGTAATATAAATGTAAAAGATTTTTGTATAGTTAATAATAATATATATTTAGCAAATAGTAATTTAATTCATTATAGCCCTGAGAAAATTACTTTTACGAAAACATTAAAATTTAGTAGAGATGTTTACATTACATTTCTATTGTATTCAAAAGAGAAGGGGGGGCTCTATATAGGGACAAGTAATGGATTAGGCTTTTATAATGAAGATACAAAAGAATATCACTTCTTACTTACGCAGCATAAAGTAAAAGAGGCTTATATAAATTGTATTGAAGAGGATAATAATGTTTTATGGGTAGGGACAAAAGAATTTGGACTTATAAAATATAAGATGTTTCCAAGTAAACTTGTTTATAAGTGATTAAGTAAAGGAAGTATTATTGTAAACTTAGCCAAGCTTCCTCATTTATATTATCTATAATTCTTTATATATTAGTAATTATAAATTTATGCCAAAATTTTCGGTGCTACTTTTTACTGCTATTATTCGCTTTGGTAATATTTTTCTATTTAATTTTAGTTTCTTTTTATAATGAGCTTCTTTAATGAACATAATGATAAAAATATAATCAAAGAAAAGTGGAAGTCAAAAAAATTTATAGGAATAAACATTTTTTTGGCACTATAAAATGGGTTTAACAATAATAAAATAAAAGCGTCAAAATAGAGCCAGATTTTATAAATAGATTATAAAAAAGGAAAATAATAGTTAAAATTTGACGATTTTATATTAAAATGACAAAGTTGAATTAATGTTATGCTATTTTAAATCATAGACTTTTTGTAATTGAACACCTAATCGTAAGAAATATTTATATTTGCTTTTTTTCATCATTTCTATTATAAGTTCTGCTATTTCTTTTTTATTATCAATTGGCTGAAGAATTACAGGATTGAACGGCATAAATTTTTCAACAAATTTAAAGCTTTTTTTATTTAAAATCACAAACTTTAATTCATTTGCAAGTCTCAAAATCTTTTGGTCAATTTTTTCTTTTTTAGGAGAGACAGTTATCCAATCAACATCTTCAAGCCACTTTTGATATATTGTTCCATTTGTTTCCACAGCAATGGTGTATCCTATTTTTTTAGCATCTTTAATTAATGTAGTTAAATCATAAAGGCAGGGTTCACCACCAGTTAAAATTAAAAATGAAGTTATATTTTTATTTTTTTCCAATATTTTTATTATTTTTTTTTCTGAAAAGAGTTTAAAGTTATTCCAAGCATATTTTGTATCACAGAAATTGCAATGGAGGTTACATTTTCCAAATCTTATAAAGAGTGCTACTTTACCAAAATTTAAGCCCTCACCTTGTACTGAGATAAAAATTTCATTTATAGGAAAAATGTGATTTTTCATTAGAAAATCTTAAACTAATATTTTAATATTTATCAAAATATTTTAATTATTGTTATTTTGTAGGGACAAAGAATACCCTACACTTAAAGGCACAAAATTTTATTTACATTTACATTGGCACCTATTTTCACATTGGCAGGCTCCCTCCCACTTACATTTTGTGGGTGTGGGCTCCAAAGACCGTAAAATTTTGTGCCTTTTGCCACTTAAAATTCTGAACATTTCTATTTATTTATATTATTTGTGAACGATATCAGCAATTTTTTTCAAGATCACTTGTGGGTCTTTATGTTGGAAAACATTTCGACCAATAGAGACACCAGCTCCACCTGCCTGAATAGCACCTTTTACCATTTCCAATACTTCTTCATCAGTTTCCATTTTTTCACCACCAGCAATAATAACAGGCACAGGGCACCCTTCCACAACTTCACGAAAGGTTTCAGGTGAACCAGTATAATTAACTTTTACAAGGTCAGCACCAAGTTCTGCTCCAACTCTTGCAGCGTGTTTTACAACCTTAACATCAAATTCATTTTCAATATTTTTGCCACGTGTATACATCATAGCAACAAGTGGCATTCCCCAATGTAGACACTCTTTGGCTACTTTTCCAAGATGCTTGAGCATCTCTGTTTCTGTATTAGCACCGAGATTAATATGAACAGAAACCGCATCTGCTCCAAGTTGTATGGCTTCTTCTACTGTGCATACTTCTACTTTTGCATTTGGATCAAGCCCAAGTGAAGTACTGCCAGAAAGATGTATTATAAGCCCTATATCTTTTCCCTTACCTCTATGACCACTTTTAATTATACCTTTATGCAAAATAATTGCATTAGCACCACCTTCTACTATTGAATTTACTGTGTTTTTCATATCAATTAATCCTTGAATAGGCCCAAGTGTAAGACCATGATCCATAGGAACAATAATCGTTTTGCCGGTATTTCTGTTCATTATTCTTTCCATTCTTATCTCCTTGCCTATCATTTCGTTCTACCTCCTTCAATCAATTTTATATTTTCTTCTATTTTATCATATTTTTTTATTTTAGTCAAAAGTTTTTTTGCTTCATTTTTTTTCCCTGCTAAATAAAGGGTAACACCAAGGTTATTAATCAATTTATCATCTTCTTGATATTTTAAAGCTTCTCTGAAGTATTTTTCTGCCTTTTTATAATTTTTTTGAAATAGATATATTATTCCTGCTAAATTCAAGATTTTATAATTTTTAGGAAATTTTTTTAAAGCTTTATCTAAAATCTGAATCGCGGGTTGAATTTTTTTTATCTTTATATAGCAATTTATTAGTGCATTATATAATCTGGGCTCATCTTGTGATAAAGATAATGCTCGTTTAAAATTGATTGCTGCTTCAATAAATTTTTCCTGGTTATAATACCAGAGCCCAAGATTATAATATCCTTCCATATATTCATTATTTATAATTATAGACCGAACAAAATAATCTTTTGCACGTTGTTTGTTACCTGTTTTTTCATATAATAACGCAACTTTATTGTATAATTTATAATTCCCTATATCCTGGTTTATTGCGTTTATATAATTACTAATTGCTGTGCTATAATTCCCTTCTTTTTCATATTTTTCAGCAAGTTGTAAATAATTCCCAGCCATAAGTGGTAAAATTTCAAGTATTTGAAAAATAATAATATTAATTAAGATCCTCATTTTTAGTAAAAATTATAAATTTATACCATAAAGTCAATAAATTTCCACAAAAGCCAAAATATTCAATTTTTATTTCAAACTCCACTCAATTTTTGTTTTTTTACCTTTTTCTTTAATAAGATGTATATTTTTTATGTAATACCAACCTTCTTTTTCTTTAACAATTGGTAAGTTTAATTGGAGAAAAATTGGCACATTCATAACAAAATCCTCATTAAATTGCGGTCTTATTTTTAGTTTAAATAATTCATTTTCTATATTATAGATACCATCTATTTTATATATTTGGTCATATCCGATAATTTTTACTTTTTCAATATAAATAGTTTGCTCGTTTATTTTAAGCAGAATATCTATATTTTTATAAAAGATATCCTGAAGTGGCAAAAGATTTAAAAAACCACTTAAATTTTTCTGAAATTTTGTATCTCTCATTTCTCCTTTTTCTGCCTTTGCTTTGAGTTCCAAATTTATTTTTCCTTTTTTTAAATTATAGATTCCATCAAGTTTAAATTTCAATTTTCCACTTATATTTTCTCCAGTGAGCTCTTTTATCATTTTTTCCAGTTCTATATCTTCGCCCGTGCCAGAAATTTTTATCTTATCCAAAGGACCTTTGCCATCTAAATTTATTTTTCCTGAATAGAATTTATCAACTTTTAAATTTGCTTTAAGATTTTTTCCTTCTATAAATATACCTCCATTTACATTGTTAAATTTCAGATTATTAAATACTATAGAATCTGAACCAATATTAATATTGAAAGATGTTTTTTCATTTTGTTTAAAATTTTTATAAAAAGAAAAATTAATTTTTGATTTTCCTGAAAGATTATATCTTTTCAATCTTGCAAGTGTAAAATTTTTACCATTACCATCTAAAAATAATTCTTCTGTTTTTAAATTAAATTTTCCACTAACATAAATTATGTTTTTTTCTATTTTTAATAAACCATTTGAAAAGTTTAATATATTTTCATTCATTCTAAAGGGAACAGTTACAAAGAATTTATATTCTTTATATAAAAGATTTCCTTCTGTGTTTCCATAAAATTGAGTTAATATCAATTTGTTGCTTTTACTTAATCTAAATGATATATTGGCTTCACCTGATATATTCCCATTAAGCTGATTTGTAATAATATTTTTTACCGGAAAATTCTTTACTTTTATAAAGAAAGTATTCGGAATTTCTTTATTTAAATTATAAATTCCAATTAATTTGAATTTTCCAGTGTTAATTTTAAAATTTAGATCATCTATTTTTATTTTTTTCTCATCAATGAAATATTTTAGATTTATTTTGATATCTTCTGGTTGAAATTTGAATTTAAAATTTGTTAAAATCGTTTTGAGATTTAAATTATTTACTTTTCCTGTTATTTCTATAGGAATAGATTTATCAAAAATATTATCTTTTTTTATCTCAATATCAGAGCCTATTTTATCAGATAAGCGGAATGTAGTTTTTGCTTCTAAATTATTTTTTATAATATCACTATTTAGATTTTCTATATTAATTGTTTCATTTGAAGTTTTAATTTCGGATTTATATAAGTCAATTTTACCATTTAATATAACATTTTTTAAATTTTTTATATGACTCACAATATTTATTTTTATATTTCCATTAATATTAAAATTAAATTCTTGATTATTAAAATCAGTAATAAACAAAATATCCTTTTTTTGAAAAGAAACAAGTTTTGTTTTGGTATTTAATTTAATCAATCCTGAATCAAAGTTTATATAGCCTGAATCAATAAAGATTAAATTTTGGCTCAAATCCGAGATTTTAAAATTTTTCAAATTTAATATATTTTTAAAAAAAGAAAAATTTCCTATGATACGAAACAACTTTTTAGCGAATTTTGCTTTTAAATTTATAGTAAAATCTTGCTTATTCGTGGCAAAAGAATATAAGTTAAAATTAAGATTTTTTTCTGGCAACCAAATATCAGCCTCTATTATTTGCTTCTTTTTTGTAGATATTAATTCTTTTTTGATAACAGCTTTTATATTTTTATATAATACTTCAGATTTTGCCTTTAATTTAATTCCTTTTTCAGTTCCAAATTTTAGTAAAAAATTTTCAAGAGTAATATCTATGGAGTCATTATTAGATATTTTATATACTATTTTATTATTAAAAGATTCAATAGCTTTTATATCAATTTTAATCTTAATCTTTTTACTTTCTAATGTCTCAATCTTCTTTTTTTTAAATTTTTGTTGATAAAAATTTATTTCGTTTTTTAATTGTTTTTTGGTAATTATAAGTTGCAAATTTTTTACTATAATTTTATTTATATCAATTTTTAATCGCAAGAGAGATTTCCAATTATGACGCAATTGTATTTCATCAATTTTAAATTTAGCTGAATTTGTAATAGATTGAACAGGGCTTACATCTATAGAAGAGATAATAATTCCTTTAAAGATATTAATATAAATTTTTTGAAAATTGATTTCACGATTAAGGTAACTTTTACCAACATTTAATAGCAAAGATTTTAGTTGCTTTTTGGGTATTATTTGGTTTAAAAAAATTGTGAGAAGTACAAAAAGAAATATTATGGACAAAGAGAAGATAAATAATCTTTTAACCCAAATTTTTAGCAGCTGCCATTTCACGTTTTTGTTCCAATTCCTGCATCTTTTTATAATAATTTACTTGTTTTTCCAATTCTTCAACATCAGATATATGAATTTTTCCATTTACAAGCGAAAACTTTTTATTTTCAAATAGTTTTCGGATAAGTATATTTCCTTCATCTTCTTTGAGTCCGACCATTTTTATTAATTCTTGTGGTCCAAAATCAAAAGTAAATTCCAATTTATGTTCAATTGGTATTTGTTTTTTAAGCACTTGGGTAAGTAAAGTATCATAAAGTCTTGCAAGAGGGTCTTTGAAGAATAGATTGGCAAGTTGTTTATACGCAGTCCATATTCTTTCACTTAAAAGTTGAATAAGTTTTGTAGCAATTTGAGGTTGAGAGACAACCATTGTTTCAAAATTAGTTTTATTCACAGCAAGTACAACAACATCACCATAAGCAATAGCAGATGCACTTCTTGGTTTGTTTTCCAGAAGAGCCATTTCACCGAAGATATCTCCTTTCTGCAATACAGCAAGTAATACTTCTTGATTATTAATAATTTTTGTAATTTTAACTTTTCCTTGTTGAATTATATACAATTCTTCACCTGGCTCATGTTCACTGAAAATCATTGAGTCATTTGGATATTGTCTGGCAAGACCTGAGGATTGCACAGGCGGTGTTTCAAATGGCATACCCATTGCCTGAAGTCTCATCTTTGCCTGCATTTCATTAGGATGATTAGGACAATATTTTAAAAATTTTTGATATGCATATGCAGATTTGTTATATTGTTTTTGTTTAAAATAATATTCACCAATATCAAATAGAAGTTCTGGGTTTTCTTGAGCGGATTTTTTAAGAGTGCGTCGCGTAATTTCTGTATCAAAGAACCTTAACTTTTTGCTGAAGGAGCGAATAATTTTCATTGCTACAGGTGCATTTCTACGAATTAATTCACCAAATTGTTCTTTTAAAATGGAAATTAAAACAACATCTGTAAGTGCTTTTGCGGTCTCAATTCTTGGATGACCACTCATACAAGAAAGAACACCAAAAAAATCACCCGGACCTAAATAAGGTGGAGCATCTTCTTCTACTATTTGAAATTCTTTAAATATTTGAACTTTTCCTGAACGGATAATATAAAAATTTTTACTATCTTTCTGGCCTTCTATAAAAATAAAACTTCCTGCTTTATATGCTTCTGTTGATAATACTAATCCATTACTCATATAACATTTCCCTATTTTGTGTATATTATAATTTCTTTTCTCTATTATGTCAATATTAATTTTTTAAAACTTTTATTGAATGGTGGCTTTAATATCCCTTTTTCTGTAATAAAGCCTGTAATAAGTTTTGCAGGTGTAATATCAAAAGCTGGGGTAAAAGTTTTAACATTATTCGGTGCTATCTTTTTTCCAAATCCTTGGGTCACTTCTTTTGAACCTCTCTCTTCTATGGGTATATCATCGCCTTTTTGAATACTGAAATCAAATGTGGTTGATGGTGCTGCAATATAGAATGGTATTTTATGATAATTTGCAAGTATTGCCAAATTATATGTTCCAATTTTATTTGCTGTATCACCATTTTTAACTATTCTATCGGCACCAACAATAATTAAGTTTATTTTTTTCTTTCTAATTGCAAAAGCTGCCATATTGTCACATATAAGTGTAGTATCAATTCCCCACTTTAAAAGTTCCCAAGTAGTAAGCCGTGCGCCCTGGAGAAGTGGTCGCGTTTCATCTACATATACTTTGAATTTTTTATTCTGCATTTTAGCAATAAACATACAGGCAAGTGCTGTTCCAAGACCTGATGTGGCAAGACCACCTGCATTGCAATGAGTGAGTATAGTATATCCATCTTTTATAAGCTTAGCACCATTTAAGCCTATCTTATAACTTAATTCTAAATCTTCTTTATAAATTTTCTCTGCTTCAGATTTAATAATTTTCTTTATTTGTGAAACTTTCTTGTCTTTATTTGTAAGAATAATTTTTTCTATTCTATTAATAGCATAAAAAAGATTAATTGCTGTTGGACGAGTAGATTTTAAAAATTGTGAAACTTTTTTAAATTTTGAGTAAAATATATTAAAATTTTCTGACTTAAAATTGTTAAATGCAAGAACAATTCCATAAGCAGCAACAATTCCTAAAAGAGGAGCACCTCTTACCTCCAGCCTTTTTATAGCATTCCCAAGAGTTTTATAATCACTTATTTTACGATATATTAATTTGGTTGGAAGTTTGGTCTGATCAATTATTATAAGCACATTATTTTTGTACTCTACAGGCTTAAATTTTAATCTAATTTTCATCTTTTATCATATGACAGGAGCCTTCAAATATAACTCCATCTGCTATCTTTAATTTCGCAGTTTTAATATCACCATATAATTTACCTGTTGAAAGTATCTCTACTTTTTTCTTTGCTTCTACATTACCTTTAACTGTGCCTGCAATTATAACAATATTTGCTTTTATATCTGCTTCTACCATTCCATCTTCACTTATTATTACCACACTTTCTGTATAAATTTTTCCTTTAAATTTTCCCTTTATTTCTACAGGATTTTTAAAATTTAAATCCCCATTAAATTCCGTATCGTCTGCAAATATAGTTTGTGGTTTATACTCTGTAATTGAAACAACACCTGAAATCTTCTTCATATTTTTGTATGTAAATTATTATTTTGTAGTCATAGTAAATACGCCATCCCAATTAGGAGGTGGTGGATTTTTTGCAAGCATTTCACATCTTTCCACATAAAGCTTTGATGGACCATCATCAGGTTTTATTTCTAATGCTTTCCTGAAATATTTAATTGCTTCTTCAAACTTATGCTCTCTGTAAAGCTGAAGTCCTTTATGATATACATCAAGCAATTTTTTAGTCTCTTCTGATACCATTTTTTTACTCCATTTTTTTATTTTTATTAATTAATTATAATAAAAACAATTTTTGCTGTCAAGTGCTTTCTATAGAGAACTACCAATTTCTTAAATTGTATAAGTCCATAACATATTGGTCAAATTACTATTTTTTATTATATAGTCAAGTTGTATTTGATTCACT
>CAZSCZ010000077.1:0-10356 GCA_964605455.1 uncultured Spirochaetia bacterium | reverse complement strand
TTTAAATACAACACCCATCCCCCCTTCGCCAAGATTCTCAATAATTTTGTATTTGCTCTCTATTACTTTACCTATTTTTAATTCCATTTCTCTTATTAAGTATTTTTAAATTAAAAAATAAATAAATATTTCTTATTTGTCAATAATTTTATGAACTCCGCGGGGACGGTGCAAAACTTTATTAACTTTGTGTAACTTTGTGCACAGTTCTCAGCGTTCAGAAATTATAAAATTAATAAAGTTGTGCACCGTCCCTCTTATTAAAAAATTCTTGATTTTATAAATCTAAAAAATTATATTAATTTTTTAAAATTATATTTTAGGAGACACAATAATGAAAATTTCAGTAATTGGAACGGGTTATGTAGGGCTTGTAACAGGGGTATGTTTAGCTGATTTAGGAAATGAAGTTATATGTGTTGACATTGATAAAGAAAAAATAAAAAAATTAAAAAAAGGGAAACCAACGATATATGAACCAGGATTAGAAGAACTTTTAATTAAGAATATAAAGGAACAAAGAATTTCTTTTACTGATTCACTTGAATATGGTATTAAAAATTCGGAAATTATTTTTATTGCAGTGGGGACGCCGCAAAGCAAGACAGGTGAAGCTGATATGAGTGCTGTGTGGGATGTTGCGAAACATATTGGGAAATATATTAATGGGTATAAAATTGTGATAAATAAGAGCACAGTGCCAGTAGGCTCTGGTGATAAGGTAGCTGAAATTATCAAGAAAAATATGAAAGAGAAATACGATTTTGATGTTGTATCAAACCCAGAATTTTTACGAGAGGGCTCTGCTATAAGCGATTTTATGACCCCTGATAGAATTGTAATTGGCTCTGATAATCATATGCCTGCAAAAATTATAAAACGGCTATACGAACCTTTAAATGCTCCTATAATTATTACAGATATAAAAAGCGCTGAAATCATAAAATATGCCTCAAATGCTTTTCTTGCAACAAAAATAAGTTTCATAAATGAAATTGCAAATTTATGTGAAACAGTTGGCGCAAATGTTCAAGATGTGGCTTACGGGATGGGACTTGACAAGCGGATAGGTCCAAAATTTTTAAATGCTGGAATCGGTTTCGGCGGTAGCTGCTTTCCCAAAGATACTATAGCATTGGTCTCTACTGGAAAAAAATTCGGATATGATTTCAAAATTGTAAAAGCAACAATTGATATAAACAAATTACAAAGAAAAAGATTTATCAACAGTATTAAAAAATATTATAAAAAAAAGTTAAAAAATAGAAAATTTGCACTGTGGGGTGCATCTTTTAAACCTAATACTGATGATATGCGTGATGCTCCATCTATTGATATTATTAATTCTTTATTAAAAGAACAAACAACAATAAATCTTTATGACCCTGTTGCTATTGCTGAAGCAAAAAAAATATTTAAAAATAAAATAAATTACTTTAACAATGCATACGATGCTCTCAAAAAATGTGATGCACTTATAGTTGTTACTGATTGGAATGAATTTAAACAGGTCAATATGCAAAAAGTAAAAAGTATGTTAAAAGCTCCTGTAATTTTTGATGGCAGAAATATTTATGATCTAAACTATATGCAAGAATTAGGGTTTACTTATATCTCTGTGGGAAGAAAATCTATCTTGTAAAATGCAAAAAATCACTGTTGTTGGGACCACGTGTATTGACATTATTAAGTGGACAAATTCAAAGCATAAATTCAAATCATTTGGCGGTATAATTTATCTTATAACTGCTCTTTCAGGATTATTCAAACAGGATGGAATTATTTATCCTGTTACAAAAATTGAACGTAAATATTACAAAAACTATCTAAGATTTTTGAAAAATTATCCTAACATTAAATTGGATTATATATACGATGAACCTGGTAAAACAAATATTGTAACATTAATATATGACGAAAAAAATAAACACCGATGTGAAAAATCATTTTTGGGAAGCACTCCTATTAAATTTACACAAATTAAGCCTGTAATAAACTTTTCAGATATAATGGTAATAACATATATTTCTGGATATGATATTTCTTTGAGCGTATTGGAAAAATTGAGAAATAATTATAAAGGTATTATTTATGGAGATATACATAGCTTCATTTTAACCAGATGCAAAAGAGGAATACGGAGATATAAAAATATAAAAAACTATGAACAATGGATAAAAAATTTTGATATTTTGCAAGGGAACGAGATAGAATGGCAAATTCTTTTAAAAAATAAATTTCCTAAATTAAAAATTGTGGATACTCCTATTTTAGCAAAAATAAAATATTTTAAAACAATTGCAAAATATGTATTATCAGTTGGGGTAAACAAAATAATAATGACAATGGGAGAAGATGGTGTAATAGGTGCTGAAAAAGTCAAAAATAAGATTACATTTTATAATATACCGGGAAGAAAGGTCAAAAATATTAACGACACAACAGGATGTGGTGATACATTGACAGCAGGCGTAATATGGGGGTTACTTACAAAAAATAATTTTAAAAGTGGTCTTGAAGCAGGGAACTATCTTGCCTCAATTAAAGTAAAAAAATTAGGTTTCTTTACTTCACAGGAAATCTATAAAAAATTATTGAGTAATATAAGGAAGTATTGAACGAATTCTCTGTTGCGCCCGTGCAATCATATTTCTTACTTGTGGATTGTTAATTCCTCTTACAACATTTATAAATTTCTGATAGTTATTAAATGCCTTTTTATATTCTTTTTCTTTATAATAGTTTTCTGCAAGGTAAAACAATGCATTTGGCTCACTTGGATTTTTAGTTAATACCTTTTTCCATAATTTTATTGCCTTTTTTGGACGATTTAATTGGGTATATAAATTTCCAAGATTTATCAGAAGAGTAAAACTATTAGGTATTGCCCTAACACCTCTTTCCAGTACCTTTACTGCTTCGCTATATTGAAATCTATCAATATATGCTCTGGTGAGTTTTAAATATAAATTCTCATTTTTAGGATTTAAATTTAGTTCTTTCTCCATCTCTTTAATCTTTTTTGTAGGCGCTTTTAAATAACCCTGCACCCGTCTCACACCTAAATTCGCATCTCTATAATTAGGATTTATAGTTAAGGCTTCTTTATAATATTTCAAGGCATTTGACATATAAGTTGTCTCTTTTTCTGGATTGAAACGCGCTTTTCTTTCATACGCTCTCCCTGCTGCAAAAAATGCTCGTGGTGCATTATCTTGCTTGTTTTCAATTTCTGCAGCTCTTAAATAATTACTTATAGCCTCGTCAAGTAATTTGTTAATTCCTTCTATGTCACCTTCCTCTTTGTAAATATTTATCTGCTGTTCAAGTAATAACCCTAAATTAAAGTGAATTGCTGTCATATCAAACCCAAACTTCTTAGCTCTTCTATAATATTTAAATGCAATTTCCTTAAATTTTTTATACTTTTCTCTATATTTCTTCTTTTCTTTAGGTGAAATTAATGGATTTTGTAATTTATTGTAAGCTTTATAGGCTTTAGCAAGGAACTCATCACCTATTTGGAAATTATAATTTGCAATAATCTCGCGTGATAAATAATCCCAGTGAATCGCCTCATCAGGATAATTTTCCCAAGCAAAATCATAATAAAGCCAGTAATCTATAGGCGGTATAAATATTTCATCTTTAGGACATACTTTATATAAAATTCCTGTCTGCCTATACTCAAATCTTTTATTATATTTATTAAAAATTGCTAATTTATTAAGTGTTTCTGATTTTTCTATTATTTCATTTATTTTACTTCTTGCTATTACCTCTGCTGCACTTGCCATAATCGCACCAGTAGATACTCTTTTAAGTGGGCCAACTGATACTTTCTGACCTCGTGCAAGTTGTATTACATCTTTTGTCAGCTCATCTAATGACTTGTGTTTGTAATTCCTTAATATATATCTTTCTATAGTATATAACTTATTAATTTCATTTTGTCGCCTGTAATCTTTCCAAGTATAATATATAGGCCTGCCCGTTTTAATTTTTTTATAATCATTGGTTACCTGTGATTCAAATAACTGGATAGGATTCATCCTCATCATATCACCATATAGAAGAAAAACATTTCCTTTTTGATCATATATATTAACATCAGGTCTTCTATGTTCAACATAAGTATGATATAAAAGTGAAAATACTTGATTATCTCCACCTTCTGTAAAAAGTATAGATTTATATTCCAGAGTTTTTAAAAGATTTCTTCCATAGTTATCATTAGCCCAGGCATGCCGAACATTATTGAGTGCAAAATGAGCTTTAAAAGGAAAATAAGACAAAAGAATAAATACAAGAGCAGCACATTTGCGGACAAGTAAGTGTTTTTTTTCATCCTGTAATTGATTTGCCAAATATTTATCAAGTGACACGAATACAAACTCAATTCCAATAGCAATCCATATAATATTTATCATATATGATGGAATAAAAAATACCTCAGCAAAAAACATATCTCTTGGTGTAAATTTAAAATTATTGAATTGCATAAATGCTAAATCATAATAAAATAGAAATGACAATGTAAAATAGAACCATTTTCTGTTTATTTTAAATAATCTGTAAAGTCCAAAGAATGTAAATATATAAAGCCAAGGAGTAAATTGCTCAACTCTCCATTTCATTAATATAATAGCTTGTTTTATAAAAACTTGTAATGACCTTACATTTTGAGCAAAACCGCGATATTGTTTACGCGTAACAACTGTAATAAATTTTTCTAAGGTCTCAGGATTTCCCCAATCTAATGGAGCATTTGCTTTTGACCTTATTGGCATATATGCATAAACTAACAGTCCTAAAACTAAAAATATACCTGCAATAATTACTACTTTTAAAAATTCAGGATTTTCCTCATATATTTTAACTACAGAATATCCAAGCAAAACCAAAATTATAATTTTTGCCATATTATCAAATGATTCAGGGAGCTTATAATATACCACTATTATCAATGCCAAGATAAAAGCCAGTGTTGATGCAATGAATATTTTAAAAAATTTCTTATCTGAAAAATGTGGATATAATAAGAAATAAGTAAAAGGCATAAAATATCCTAAGATGATATGATGGTCACCCATTGCAACACCGAAAAGGAAATAAAATAAGTATAAAATTTTTACAACGGGATTCCAATGATACATAGGATTTCTATCAGATTTTAACAAATTTGGCTGGGAAGTAATTCTTTCTTCGTATACTAATGCAATTAAAAACATCATTGGCAGGAAAAGTGAGTTTAAAGTATAAACTTCTGCAATTACAGACTGAGCCCATAAATCATCGGTAAAAGCAAAATAAAGCGAAGCTGCAATAGATGGAATTTTGGCAAAAAATAGATTATCTTGTTTATTTTTATTATGATATCTGCCTAAAAATTTAATAAACACGAGGTAAGATAGTGCAACAGTTAATGCCCCACCGAATGCTGAAAGAAAGGTTAACCTATAAACAATTCTACCAATTGGATAAAACAACCACATAAAAAGTTTTCCAATAATACAGTAAAGAGGATACCCAGGGGAATGTGCCCCGCCTAAAAAATAAACAGCACAGGTAAGCTCTCCACAATCGCCTGCTGCAATTCCTGGTGTTATTGTATATACATATAATGCTAAGCTTATTGAAAATAATATTAGAAATATTATATAATCTGTTTTAGTAAATTTATATATATTTTCAACTGTTAAAGGAAAAATTTTCTCAACTTTTCTATCTTTTTGTGTCAAATTCATCAAATTTATATATTTTATAACTTCAGTTCTATTAACACCAATTGCTCTTGCTATCTCTTCAGGAGATTTTTCTTTAACATTTCTTTTAATAAATTCTTTCTGTTTCCTGGTCAAATTTGCCATTTTTAAACTCCTAACATTGAATTTAGCCATAAAAACACACTAAAGGAACATATAACCAGCAATAGTATAAAAAATTAATATCTTTGCGGTCACTACTTTAAAAAATATAGTCCTGAACCTTATCTCTTTAGTCATTTGAGCGTTTCTATTTTAAATAGATACTAACCTCCTTTGAAAAAGCACTTTCATTATATGGGTCTTTACCATTATAAGCTGTTATAGCAAAAAAATAATGTTGTTTTCTTTTAGATAATTCCATAATATATCTATTACAAAATCCAACATCAAGTTTATTTTCATAATTTTTAGGCGTAGTTCCCCAGTAAATTATATAACCTTTTATATTTTCTTCTCCGCTTGAAACCCATTCTAACTCCACAGTATTTTCATTTAATTTCTTGATTTTTACCTTGCGTGGTGGATTTGGAGGAACATTGGAAGTGTATTTAATCTCTACAGATGTAAGCGCAGGTGAAATACCTGATGATAATGGAAAAATCTCAATTTTCCATTGAAAATACCTTGTATCTTTTATATCCGAAATTTCAATAATATCCTTGTTTAAGGGGTAAATGACCTGCCAGTTGGGAAATTTATCATTAAAATGAAATAAATTATTACTATTTCGTATAAAAATTTTTGATGTAGTATCAGTAATATTTCTAAATTCAAATCTAATTTTATCTATTTTACTATGATAATAATTTAAATCTAACACTTTAGAACATATACAGCATTTATCTTTTATTTTTGACTTAATCAATTTAAATTCTTTTCTTGCTATTCTGCTTATTCGGAAATTATCAAGATATCCAAAAAAATCTTCGCCAATAACAAAATCTGAGCCATCAATTTTTAAAAAATGTGGGGTCAAAATAGCATCATCACTCTTACCTGTTACTGTAGCAAATTTAACCTCTATTTCTTCTCCATCTATGTATTGAGTAATCTTACCTGTTTGTCTTTCAAAAGTAAATGCTATATGATGCCATCTATTTCTTTTAAGTTTTGGAGATTTATCCATAATGATGCTATATACTTTATTATTTGAATCATAAAACATATTTAAAAACTGAGCAACAATCCTTTTTTTTGTAATTTTAATTTTAATCCCATAAAATTTGCCTTGATAATAAATTCCTTTATAAAAAATTTTGCAATCATAAAAGAAAGTTGGATATATCCAGAAATCAATTGTAAAACTTCCAAGGTCAACAGATGTTGCCCAAAGATTATTTTTATTTACCTTTATTTTAATTTTATGCTCAGGTTTTAAAAATCCAGCTGTCCTTGTATCCTGAAATATCTGTTCTGGATTTATGTAATAATTACTGTATAATATTTTATAATTTCCTGTTAAATCTTGAAGTGAAGATGGGGACTTATTGTTGAAATTTAAAAACATTTCTGTAAAATCATCAATAACCTCATCAGTGGACATAATTTCAATCGCTCTACCTTTACCTGGGATATATGTAATTTTTCCATTTTCTATTTTACAATTTTTCCAGGTGTGCTTCCCACCATATTTGATACTTGTTCCATATATTGCAGAATTAAATAAAAATATAATTATATAAATATATATTGTTTTCATTTATTTTTTTCTATTTTAGAAATTTTGTTTATTCTTCGTTTATGCCGTTCCATACCACTAAATTCTGTATTAAGCCAAAGAGTAAGTAATTTATAAGCCTTCTTTGCTTTTATCATTCGTCCACCAAATACAATTACATTAGCATCATTATGCAATCTACTTAAAAGAGCTGTATCTTTGTTATATACCAAGGCAGCTCTAATACCTTTCACTTTATTTGCCACAATACATGCACCTATACCACTACCACAAATAAAAACACCTTTTCTATTTTTACTTTCTGCCACCATTTTAGCACCCTTGTATATAAAGTCCGGATAATCTACACGAGTATCAGAAAAACATCCAACATCTTTTATAGGATATCCATTACTTCTTAATTTATTCTTTAAATATTCTTTTAAATTAAATCCAGCGTGATCAGATGCAAGTACAATTAAAAAATTTTTATTCTTTTCCAATGATTTCAATGATTCTTTCCATATCTGAAGATGTATAATATTCTATAATAATTTTACCTGAATTTAAATCACCATCTATTCTTACTTTTGTTCCCAGCTTTTCCTGTAAATTTTCCTCTATGTATAAAACTTCTGGAGATTTTTCCATTCTTTTTTTTCTTCTCTGTGTAGAATCTGGTTTATATTTTTTAACAAGTTCTTCTGCCTGCCTTACATTAAGTTTTTCATTTATAATTTTGTCACGCAATTGAAAGATAAGATTAGGATTTTTTATATTTATCAAAGGTCGCACATGACCAGGTTGCAATCTTCCTTCTTTTAGGTCTTCGAGAATTTTGTTTGGAAGATTAAGAAGCCTCAAACTATTAGTAATTGTACTTCTCTCTTTTCCAACTCTTTTTGCCAATTCTTCCTGGGAAAGATTAAACTTTTCAATTAAAAGTTTATATGCTTTTGCTTCATCCACAGGGTCAAGATTTTCTCTCTGGATATTTTCAATAAGTGCAATTTCAAGTTTTTCATTATTCTCAAATTCTCTTACAATTGCAGGAATTGTTTTAAGCCCAGCAAGTTTAGATGCTCTCCACCTTCGTTCACCTGCAATTATTTCATATTTGTCCCCTAATTTAGTAACAATTATAGGTTGAAGCACTCCTTTTTCTTTTATAGAGCTTGCCAGTTCTTCAATGTTAAGAATTCTACTTCGTGGCTGATTAGGATTTGGGACAATTTTATCAATCTCTATCTCTTCAATTCCCTTTATACCTATTAATTTAGTATCACCAAGCAAAGCATCAAGTCCTTTTCCCAGCGCTTTTCTACTTTGTGGCATTTCTAAGTATCTCCTGTGAAAATTCTCTATAACTTGAGGCACCAGTAGAATCAGGTTGATATAAATTTATTGGCACACCAAATGAAGGAGCTTCACTTAATTTCACATTTCTTGGAATTATTGTTTTAAAAACTTTATCTTTAAAATAATTTGTTACATCTGAAACGACTTGTGATGAGAGATTGGTGCGGCTATCATACATTGTAAGTAAGATGCCCTCTATTTCCAATTTAAAATTTAGTCTTCTTTTTACAAGTTTTATTGTATTCAGCAGTTGTGATAATCCCTCCATAGCGTAATATTCACATTGAAGAGGGATTAAAACAGTATCAGCAGCTACAAGTCCATTTAAAGTTAAAATTCCCAGCGAAGGTGGAGTATCAATTATTATAAAGTCAAATTTTTCTTTTATTACATCAACTATTTTTTTAAGTTTAAATTCTCTATCTTGCATTTCAATCATTTCAATCTGGGCTCCTGCAAGATGAATATTAGATGGTAATATATACAAGTTTTTAACTTTACTTTCAAACAAAACTTCATCTGGAGAAGAGTGATTAATTATGCAATCATAAATACTTTTTGAAACTTCCTTTTTTTCAATTCCCAATCCGCTCGTTGCATTAGCCTGAGGATCAATATCTATAAGCAACACTCTTTTACCAAACGATGCAAGAAAACTTGCCAAATTTATAGCAGTAGTTGTTTTCCCTACACCACCTTTTTGATTCGCAACAACAATAACTTTTCCCATATCTCACCTTTAAGGTTTCACGTGAAACATTAATATAATAAATTATTATCAAATGTCCATTCTTTTTTCCATAAACCTACAACAAAAATTGACAAATTTTTCGCTGATATTTTTGAAAATAATGTAAAAAAACTGAATATAGAGGACTTAAGCCTCCTAATTTTTTGAGAATTAGGAAAGGAAAAATATGAAAACTGCTAAACCTATGCCTTTTAAAAAAATTCTCTTCAAAATTATTGGACCATACTTCGTTCTTTTAATTCTTTCCTGTTAATTATATTCTGACATATCTATAGAAAATAACCTTTTAGTTGCTCTTTGTATTTTCTTAAGAAATGTCATACAAATTATCTTGCTTAAATTCTCGTCCCCTAAATTAATAACTTAACAGATAATAATCACAAAAATTTATCTATTATTTTACTTATTAAACCAAGTGCAACAAGTGTTGCTACTATCCATTTGATTAAATTTACCTGGGATTTATATATGTTTACTTCTAATTGCTGAAATCTATTTGTAATATCCTCTTTGAATGTGTTGAATTTATTTGTAATGTCGTCTTTAAATGTATTGAATTTATTTGTAATATCATCTTTGAATATATTGAATTTATTTGTAATATCGTCTTTGAATGTATTGAATTCATTCTTTAAATTATAAAACTCTTTTTTTAATAATGTCTGCTCTTTATCTATATGCTGTATATGGTTGAACTGACTTTTTAAAAGTAGCACCATAATGTCCTGTAATTTTAATGCTTGTTTGTTCTTCAGCTTTTTAAGTGCTTTTGCAACTTCAGGTTCAATAGATTCTAACAAAAGATTATCAATATCTTTAGT
>CAZSCZ010000076.1:0-10435 GCA_964605455.1 uncultured Spirochaetia bacterium | reverse complement strand
TGCTCTTTTTTCTATTAATCTTATTGAAGATATTATTCAGGATGCAATTTATTACTATAATGCCAATTTAAATCCAGTAGTAAAAATTTATCAGTATGTTAAGAATCCCAAGAAAATTGCGGAGGTGATAAAGAAGGAGGTAATTTAGAATATGTATCAAATTATAATTTTTGAACAATTTTAAATTTAATGTAGGAGGTGAGTATAAAATGAAAAAATTGATAATATTATTATTAATTTTATTCACAACTACTACTATTTCAGAAGCAATAATTAAAGGTAAAAAAATTAAACATAAAGAACAGAATAAAATTTTGATGATAATTGCTCATAATAATTTTAGAGATGAAGAATATTTTGTGCCTAAAAAGATTTTTACAGAAAAATGGTATAAAGTTATTACAGCTTCTTCTTCACTCAAATATGCAAAAGGGATGTTAGGTGGTAAAGTAAAACCTGATATTCTTATAAATGATGTAAAAGTAAAGGAGTATTGTGCTATTGTATTCGTAGGTGGTAGTGGTTCCACTGAATATTGGAATTCAAAAATTGCGCATAAAATAGCCAGAGAGGCAGTGGCACAAAAAAAAGTGCTTGGTGCTATATGCCTTGCTCCGGGCACACTTGCTATAGCTGGGGTACTTAAAAATAGAAAAGCTACAGTTTATGTTTCTGCTAAACGTGTGCTTAAAGAAAAAGGTGCAATCTATATAGATAAAAATGTGGTGGTTGATGACCTTATTGTTACAGCTAATGGACCATCTGCAGCAAAAAAATTTGCTAAAAAAATTTTGAAATTATTGAAGAAAAATAAAAAATAAATTCTAAAATATTTTTTATCAATATTATTAATTTTTTCTCTTTTTCAATGCACTAAAAAAGAATTTGGTAATCTTAAAAATATTGAAAAATTTACTCCTATTGAATTTTTAAAAAGATACCCAAATAATTATCTTAATAAAATGGTTAAAGTTAAAGGCAAAGTAGTAGAAGAAAGTTCAAGGGGATTATGGATAAATGTTCAAGAAAAATATTTTACTATTTCTATTAATTTTGAAAGTGAGAACTTTTCTTTGCCTTCAATTATTTCAAATAATATAGTTGCTATAGGAAGATTTATTCAAAGTGATGATGGATATATGATTGCGGGAAGATACATTAAAATTGAGTAAAAGATATTTCAAAGGAGCTTTGTCAATGAAGAAAATAAATGCAGGAATTGTTGGTGGAACATCTTTACTTGCTGGACTTTTGATTGAGATTCTTTATACACATCCTTATGTGGATTTAATTTATATTGATTCAGAGCATCACCCTAATGAACCTATTTATAAATTTCATAGATTTCTTAAGTGTGATATTAAAAATAAAAAATTTGATAATTATTCAAAAGAATTTGTTCATAAAAATCTTGATGTAATATTTATTGCAAAACCTCATAGGATATCAATGAAATATGTTAAAGACTTGTATAATGAAAAAATAAAGATTATAGATTTGAGTGGTGACTTTCGTATTAAGAATGTAAAAGAATACGAAAAGTGGTATAATACAAAACATATAATCCCAGATTTGATTAAAAAGTCTGTTTATGGGTTAAGTGAAGTTTATACTGAAAAAATAAAAAAAGCAAATTTAATAGCAAATCCCGGTTGTTATCCTACAGGTATTTTATTAGCATTATATCCATTGCTAAAGAACAGAATAATTGATTCAAAGTCTATATTTATTGTTTCATATTCTGGTGTATCAGGTGCAGGTAAAAATCCAGTACCAGGTAAAAATTTGTTCATTGATGCTTTTAATAATATTATTGCTTATAAAGTTACTGCGCATCAACATATTCCAGAAATAGAGGAATATCTAAGTGAATTTGCAGAAAATAGAGTAATGATAAATTTTGTGCCACATATAACTTCAGTTGAAGATGGAATATTCAACACTATATTTTTAAAGCCTGAAAAATCATTAGCTGAAAAAGAATTTTTTAAATTTTATGAAGAGTGCTACAAAAATTGTAAATTTATAAAAATAAATAGAGAGCGAATTCCTGAAATTAAAGATGTTGTTGATACTAATTTTTGTAATATTTCATTAAAGATGGATATAAGGACTGGTAATCTAATTGTTTTCAGTGTGATAGACAATAGAATAAAAGGAGGAGTAGGGCAGGCTGTTCAAAATATGAATCTTATGTTTGATTTACCTGAGGATACAGGATTAATGTAAAGGTATTATCTAATACTTTCAGTAATTCAATAGTCCGAGTTTTTGACCTTTGGCAGATAGAAAATCATAGAAAATTTACAATGAAGTATTTATGGATGTAGAAATAATAAGAATATTAGATTTAGATAATGATGGACTTATAGCACTGAGTCAGAAAAGAATGCTTTCTTTAAATTTGCAAGAAATGCAAGCTATTAAAAAGTATTTTCAAAAAGAGAATCGTAATCCAACTGATTTAGAAATTGAGACTATTGCTCAGACATGGTCAGAACATTGTAAGCATAAAGTTTTTAATAGTAAGATTGAATTTATTGAAAACAATAAAAAAAGGATTTATAAAAATCTTTTTAAAGAAACAATTGTAAAAGCTACAAACGAATATATTAAAAAAACAGGGCGGAAAAGTATTTGTGTTTCTGTTTTTAAAGATAATGCTGGGATTATAAGATTTAATCAAAGATATCATATTGCATTTAAAGTAGAAACACATAATCATCCCTCAGCATTAGATCCTTTTGGTGGTGCAAATACAGGTGTAGGTGGTGTAATTCGTGATATTCTTGGAACAGGGCTTGGTGCATTTCCTGTTGCTAATATTGATGTTCTATGTTTTGGTTTTCCAGATTATGATTATAATAATTTGCCGCCTGGTGTTTTACATCCAAGACGAATTTATAATGGTGTTGTGCAAGGTATTAAAGATTATGGAAATAAAATTGGAATTCCTACTGTAAATGGTTCAATTCATTTTGATAATAGATATGTAGGTAACCCTTTGGTTTATGTAGGCACAGCAGGAATTATTCCAAAAGATAAATGTACTAAAAAAGTTAAATCAGGTGATTTTATTGTTGTTATAGGTGGTAAGACAGGCAGAGATGGAATACATGGAGCTACATTTTCATCTGCGGAACTTGATTCCGAATCTGAGGAGACTTCATCAGCAGCAGTTCAGATTGGTGATCCAATTACAGAGAAAAAGTTTATGGATGTTTTGATTAAAGCACGGGATTTGGATTATTACACAAATATTACAGATTGTGGTGCAGGTGGATTTTCGTCTGCAATTGGAGAGATGGCATTTCCTATAGGTGCAGAGGTTTATCTTGAAAAGGTGCCTTTAAAGCATCAAAAACTTAAGCCGTGGGAAATATTTCTTTCAGAATCCCAAGAAAGAATGGTCCTTGCTGTTCCACAGAGTAAAGTGAAAAAGCTGGTCAAAATTTTTAATGATGAAGATGTTGAAGCAACTGTAATAGGAAAATTTACAGGAACAGGAAGACTTAAGGTTTATTATAACAATAAATTATGTGGAAATTTGGACCTAAATTTTTTACATAATGGACTCCCAAAATCAGTAAGAAAAGCCGTATGGATTTCTAAAAAAATAAAAGAAACTTCTTTAAAAGAAAAAAGTGATTATACAGAAGATTTGTTGGCTTTACTTTCATCTTATGAAATAGCAAGTAAAGAATCAGTTATAAGAGAATATGATTTTGAAGTTAAAGGTGGAACATTTTTAAAGCCTTTACAGGGTATAAATCAAGGGCCAGGAGATGCGGCTGTTGTTGTTCCTGATTTAAAAAATCCTGTAACTGGTATAATTATTGCTCATGGTATAAACATAAGGCAGGGTGATATAGAACCTTACTGGATGGCAGCAACAGCTATTGATGAAGCATTACGAAATGCAGTAAGTGTTGGAGCTGATATAGATGATTGTGCATTACTTGATAATTTTTGTTGGGGAAACCCAGAGAATAAAAAGCACCTTGCAGCACTGGTGAAATCTGCTCAGGCTTGCTATGATGCTTCAAAAAATTTGAAAGTGCCATTTGTTTCGGGTAAGGATAGTTTTTATAATGAATTTGTATATACTACAGAAAATGGTAAAAAAAGAGTAATTTCAGTGCCCTATACACTGTTAATTTCTGTTTTTGGAAAAATAAAAATTTCAAGCACAATTTCAATGGAATTTAAAAAAATAGGAAATCCGGTTTATATTGTTGGAATAACTAAGGATGAGATGGGAGGAAGTTCTTATTTGGCATTAAAAAATAAAAATTCAGCGAAAGTTCCAAAAACAGATTTCAAATATGCACGGAAAGTATTTAAGAAAGTTGCAGAAGGGATAAAGAAAAAACTAATAATTTCAGCTCATGATATATCTGATGGTGGATTGGCTGTAGCATTAGCAGAGATGAGTCTTGCATCTGGATTAGGATTTGATGGTTTTTTAAAAGATGTGCCAGTAGAAAAAATAAAATATAACTATCAAATTCTTTTCTCAGAATCTAATACCAGATTTATTGTTGAAGTTCCAAAAAATAAAAAAGAAAATTTTGAAAAATTCTTTAATGATATACCAGTAGGTTTACTTGGCACAATTATAAATTTGCCAAAATTTATAATTAGAGCTCCTAATGGAAAAATTATTATAAATACATCAGTTCATAAATTGCTTTCAAAATGGCGTGCACCTTCTTAGTGGATATGTATATGAAAAAAGTTAATGCAATTGTTTTAAGAGCAGCAGGTGTTAATTGTAACAAGGAGACAGTAGTTGCACTTGAACTCGCTGGTGCATTTCGGGTGGATGAGATACATATTAATGTTTTAAAAAAAAATAAAAAATTGTTTGATAAATATCATTTGATTGTAATTCCAGGTGGATTTACTTATGGTGATTATGTGGGGGCTGGCAAAATTCTTGCAAATGAGATTAAATTTGTTATGTTTGAGCAGATAAAAAGATTT
Source organism: uncultured Spirochaetia bacterium (assembly GCA_964605455.1). Classification (GTDB taxonomy): domain Bacteria; phylum Spirochaetota; class JAHITG01; order JAHITG01; family JAFGFC01; genus CAZSCZ01. The sequence continues at coordinate 5,449 of CAZSCZ010000076.1, read as the reverse complement.
ATAAAGCAGGGAAAAATAATCATAGGAATTTGTAATGGGTTTCAAGTCCTTGTAAAGTCTGGACTACTTACAATAGACCAGAAAAATTATACCCAGACTTTCTCATTGATTGAGAATGATTCACGGCGATTTGAGTGTAGATGGGTTTATTTAAAAGTAAATTCAAATTTAATGTTTTTTAAAAATCTTCCAGAAACAATTTACTTGCCTATAGCACATAATGAAGGAAAATTTGTTGCAAGTAATGAGAAAGCAATTAAAACTTTAAAAAAGAAAAATTTAATAGCTGTAAAATATTGTAATCCAGATGGTAGTGATATAAATGTCAAGTATCCATTTAATCCTAATGGTGCTCAGGAAAATATAGCAGGAATTGTTAATAGTGATGGTAATGTGCTTGGACTTATGCCACATCCTGAACGATTTATTTTTTCGCAACAACATCCATACTATAATTATTTAAGATATAATAACAAGAAAATATTTCCATTTGGATTACAAATTTTTAAAAATGCAATAAAATTTAGTTAGAAAACTTGACAACTTGAATAAAAATAATTATAAATTAAATCTAATTTTTTTAGAATATGGTAGGGTTTTTTAATTTTCCCTATCAGATTATATAAAATTTTTATATCTATAATTAATAATATTTATAGTTAAATGCATAAATAATTGCACAATTCTTAACACGTATTGTCATTCACGCGAAAGCGGGAATCTATAATTGAAATAATATAAGTAATTATAGGTTCCTGCTTCCGTAGAGCCTGCACCTGCGTATGCAGGGAAGTGACAGTCTTATTTACATTGTACGAAAATTTATGCATTTAACTATAAAAAATTAGAGGTAAAATTTGTTAAATTTAGTTAATGCTATTTCAATAGATGGTGGATTTAAACTTGCTGTATGCTTACTTCTTTTTGTAAAATATATAGAAACCAAAGAAAAGGTAATTTTCTGGTTATCAATGGGATGGCTTTTCTTTGGGCTTCACAATATTACAGAACTCCTTGTTACAAAAACTAATTATAAATTTTTCGTATTTATTAACCATATCCTCTTTTTATTACCTGCTGCAGCGTTTTTTGAATGCATATCTAATATGCAAAAACCAGCTGTAAAAAGTTTTCATATCCTTAGTATTCTTTTCGGCATTTTTGCTATAATAATCTCATTTTGTGGAACATTTATTTTAAAAGAATGGTATTTTGCTTCTATTCCAACTTCATTTATTAATGGTGTGGGATTTATATTATGTGCATTTTATTTTGTCAAATTTAGTAAAATATCTTCTACTATATGTCAGAAACTCATTTTTCTTGGACTTTTTCTTAATGGAGTTCATAATTTAGATTATCCATTTTTAAGACCCATAGAATGGTTTGCTCCTATAGGATTTAGCTTAGGAGTAATTTTTGCTATAATATTTGGCATCGGATTAATTATATGGACAATAGAAGTAACTCAAAAAGAAGCAGAAAAACAAAAACGGATTTTACAAGAGCTTTCTATTCTTTATGATATTGTTACAACTGTTAACCAAACTTTAAATTTAAAAAAAATTTTAAATTCTATAGGAAAGAAGATTTTAGAATTTACTGGTGTAGAAATTATTGCTACACTTTTAATAAATGAGGATAAATCAATAGATTTTGTTTATCACTATGGATTAAGTAAGAAATTTATTAAGTCTGTAAAGAAAGTTTTAAGAAAAGGTGAGACTCCTTTTTTGAATAAGATACTATCAAGTAAAGATGTAAAGATAATTGAAGATTGGACAAAGGAACCAACAATATTGCAAGAAGCAATAAAAAGAGAGAGAATAAAAACAACAGTTTTTGTACCAATAAAGTCAAAAAATAAGATTATTGGATTAGAAGCTATTGTTTCACATACTTCTCGTAAGTTTACTTCTGCAGAAATACGGTTGCTTGTTTCCTTAGGCAATGCAGTAGGAGTTGTAATAGAAAATTCAAGATTATATAACAAACTACGATTTATAAATAGAGATTTGGAACGGATTGTTAAAGAGCGCACAAAAGAATTAGATAATGCACGGAAGAATGCTTTAAAAATGGCGTCAGAAGTAAAAGAAGCTCTTAAAAAGCTAAAGAAGACTCAGAAACAATTAATAATGTCCGAGCGATTAGCAGTAATAGGTAGAATGGCAGCAATGGTTTCTCATGAATTAAAAAATCCTTTAACTGGTATAAAAATTTCTACTTATTATTTAAAAAGTAAATTAAAAGGGAAAGATAAAAAAATTATTACCAGTTTAGAAAATATAGAAAAAGAGATTGAGCGAGCTTCAAATATAATAAATGATATACTATGTCTATCCAGAGAATTTACTATTAATCCATCTTTGAATAATATAAATGCTGTGATAAGAGATGTATTAGCTTCTATTCGTCAGAAAAGAATGGTAAGAAATATCACAATAAAAACAGATTTAGATAGATCTATCCCTAATTTTCTAATTGATAGAGAAAAAATAAGGGAAGTAATAACAAATTTACTATTAAATGCAATTGAGGCGATGCCTAATGGTGGAAAATTATTAATAGAGAGCAAGTTAATAAAAAAAGAGGTTGTAATTAAAATAAATGATACAGGTAAAGGGATTTCTGCCGATAAATTAAAAAGAATATTTGAGCCATTTTTTACAGATAAGGAAGGTGGCACAGGACTTGGATTGACATTGGTGAAGGAAATTATTAAAAAACATAATGGAAAGGTGGAAGTTAAAAGTAAATTGGGCAAAGGAACAACTTTTACAATTAAGATGCCTTTAAAAAATTAGAACTATAATTAAAATGTTTATATTATAAATTAGAAGTAATGGAAAATTATTTATTGAATTACAAGTTATTATGTTAATACAAGGAGAATTGTAATGGAGTATTTTATAAAAGATAGTATAATTGATATATCTAAGCAATATGTTCTTTTGGGTATTAAAGAAGGGATATCTACAAAGAATGAAACAAATTTTACAAAGAAAAGAAAATCTACATCAAAGTATAAAAAGATAAGAATTCTTATTATAGATGATGAAGCAATTACGCGTGAAACATTAGCTACGATATTAATAGAAAGAGGATATGAAGTTATCACAGCAAATGACGGATATGAAGCAATAGAAAATACACAGCATAATACTTGCATAGATTTCGCAATTGTTGATATAAAACTTCCTGGAATGAATGGTATAGAGACTTTTAAAATATTAAAAAAGAGATTTCCTAAAATAAAAGGAATAATGATTACCGCATATTCGTTAAATTCATTTATTCAAAATGCATTAGATTCAGGTGCATTAACCTGTATATTTAAACCATTTGATGTAGATAGTATAATCTCAATTATAGAGGATATGTATGAAAAAGAAGAAAAAAATTAAAATATTAATAGTAGATGATGATAAAACTATTTGTACTACACTTGCACAAATATTAAGAGAAGAGAAATATGAAGTTATTGCTAAAGAAACAGGAAAGTCCGCTCTCGCACTATTAGATAAATATGATTTTAATATAATAATTGTGGACCTAAAATTACCAGATATAGATGGACTCACTTTATTAGAAAAAGTAAGAGAGAAAATTCCTGATGTAATTGGAATTGTTATTACTGCTTATCCTGGTGCAAATACAGCTATCTCTGCGCTAAAAAAGGAAGTCAATGATTATATCATTAAACCATTTGATGTTAATCAGATAAAGGTAACAATAAGGAAGTGTTTAGAAAAACAGATGCTTGAAAGAGAGAATAAAAAACTTTTATCTATACTCACAAATGATAAAGAAAACCTGACAAAGATTTTACAAATTGGTAGGAAAATGAGCTCATTTCGTAGTGTAAAAAAAATAGCAAATCTTCTTGTTGAAAAATCTTGTGAGCTATTAAAGGCAGAAAAAGGGTCACTTATGCTATTAGAAATGAATAAATTAGTAATTATGGCATCAAAAGGAATAGATAAAAAAGTAGCAAAAACTGTTAGTGTTAAATTAGGAGAAGCTGTTGCAGGCTGGGTAGCACAATATGGTAAACCCTTATTAGTTAAAAATATTGAAAATGAGATGCGAATTTCTCCAACAAGAAGGAAGGGATATAAAAGTAAATCATTTTTGTCACTTCCTCTTAAAGTAAAAGGAAAAGTTATCGGAGTAATGAATTTAACTGATAAAATTGATGAAAATAAGATATTTAATACTAATGACCTGAAATATTTATCTATTATTGTAAATCAGGGAGCTGCTGTTCTGGAAAATGCTATATTATATGAAAAACTAGCTAATGAAGCAATTACAGATAGTGTAACAGGTGTATTTAATCATAGATACTTTAAGAGACAATTGCAACGTGAAGTTAAGCGAAGTAGGCGATACTCTTATCCATTATCTTTAATAATGATAGATATTGACTATTTTAAAAAATATAATGATACTTACGGCCATTTAATGGGTGATTTAACCTTAAAATTAATTGCAGAAGTTTTAAAAAATAACATCCGAATATCTGATATACTCTGCCGATATGGTGGTGATGAATTTGTGATTATCTTACCCCATACTAATCTGTTATCTGCTATGAATGTTGCTGAAAAGTTAAGAAAAGCAGTAGAAAGTTATAACTTACATCATGGGAGACCTAAAAAATCTAAGAAGCCGATACATTTAACTATAAGTCTTGGTATTTCAACTTATAGGGAAGGTGATACTGAGGAAGAGTTAATAAAACAGGCTGACCAAGCGTTATACAGAGCAAAAAAATCCGGTAGAAATAATTCTGTTTTTGCATTTAAAGAGGTATAAATGATAAAAATGATTCCAATAAATAAACCCACAATTGTAAGAAAAGATTTAGAATATGTTTTAAGCTGTCTTGTAACTGAAAAACTTGAGGAAGGTGAATTAACTCAAGAATTTGAAAAAAAAATCGCAGCAAAGGTTGGAACAAAATATAGTATTGCTGTAAATTCTTTTACATCAGGTTTACATCTTGCCTTACTTGGGTTGGGCATTGGAAAAGATGATGAGATTATAATTCCTGCTTATGCTGATGCCTCAATTTTAAATGCATTAAATTATGTTGGGGCTATACCTGTGCCTGTAGATGTTGAAATGGATTCCTACAATATTGACTTTAAACAGGCTCAGAAAAGAGTTTCTTCAAAAACTAAAGCTATAATTCTTACACATAATTTTGGGATTCCTGCTGATATTGAACAGTTTCTTACAATTGATGTTACTGTAATAGAAGACTGTTCCTATGCTTTTGGAGCTGAATATCATTCTGAATTAAAAAAAGAAAATAAAAATGTGGGAAGTTTTGGGCTTGTTTCTATCTTTTCGTTTGACACTGATTGTATAATAACTACTGGAAATGGAGGAATGATTCTTTCTAATTCAAGAGACCTTATGAGCAAGATTAAAAAACTTA
>CAZSCZ010000075.1:0-10651 GCA_964605455.1 uncultured Spirochaetia bacterium | reverse complement strand
TCTTATTTTTATTTATTTTATATTAATCTTTAATTATGGAAAAGAGAAATTATTATACACATTTTAAAGATATTGACCCTTTTATTAAAAAAGATCCACAATAATATTAATAATAAATATAGCAAGCCTCAAGATTATAGTTAAATGCATAAATTTTCGTGCAATGTAAATAAGATTGTCACTCCCTTGCGGACGCAGGAGTCTATAATTACTTATATTGTTTCAATTATAGATTCCCGCTGGAGTTTACCCCTGCGGAAGCAGGGGCGGGAATGACAATATGTGTTAAGAATTGTGCAATTATTTATGCATTTAACTATAAATATAGAACGAAAAAAATAGCAAATCCATTATTATCTTCAAATAATCACTATATTTTTTTATCCACTCATTTTTGTTTCTAACTAAATTTTTATATTCAGAATTTATATCCTTTCACAAATTCGCACAATGCAGTAACATTTGAACTTTGCAAAAATAAGCCTGACTCATTACACCCTTGACATTCTGCTTTATATTTTGTTTATTTTAATATATGAGAAATAAGCGCAATTATTATGCTTTTGCATTAATAAACTTTAGAAACCTCTCACACAATCTTTCTGTTATAAAATCATTAATTCCACCCAAAACAGAAATTATGATACCTGTAAAATGTAATGCTTATGGATTTGGTATGATTGAAATTAGCAAATTCCTTATAAAGAAAAAAATCAACTTCTTAAGTGTTGCTTTTCCTTTTGAAGCGTTCATCTTGAGAGAAAATAATATATCATCACGAATTTTAGTTTTTAATGAACCATTAAATAATAAAGACATTATAATGATGATAAAACATAATATTACACCTACAATATTCACAAAAGAAACGCTAATGAAATTTAATAACACTGCAAAAAAAATGAATAAAAAAGTAAGAATTCATATAAATATAGATACAGGAATGGGCAGAATAGGAATTCCTTACAAAAAATCTATTAAATTTGTAAAGGAGGCTTCTTCTCTTTCAAATATAACAATTGAAGGGATATATTCTCATTTCCCAGCGGCTGATGAAAAAAATAAAAAATTTACATTAAGCCAGATAAATATTTTTACATCTATTGTTGAACATCTCAAAGTCTCTGGCATAAAGCCCCGCTTTATACATATTTCAAATAGCGCTGGAATAATTAATTATCCGCAACTAAACTTTAATATGGTGCGCCCAGGCATTATGTTTTATGGCTACTTCCCAGATAATAATATTAAAAAAGGAGTAGATTTAAAACAGGGATTAAGTTTGAAATCATATATTACATTTATAAAAAAAACAGAAAAAAATACTCCTATAAGCTATGGGCATACATATTTTACAAAACGAAATGAAATAATTGCAACTGTATCTTGTGGATACGGGGATGGAATAAATCGGCTTCTTTCTAATAGTGGATATGTACTTGTAAAAGATAAAAAATGTAAAATAAGAGGAAGGATATGTATGGACCAGTTTATGATTAATGTAACAAACATAAAAAACATACGAACAGGTGATATAGCAACAATTTTTGGTAAAGATAATAAAAAGGAGATCAGACTGGAAAATATTGCAAAAAAATTAAATACCATACCATATGAAATATTATGTAATATAGGTGGAAGAGTAAAAAGAATTTATGTGTAAAAAATTTTTTATTTTTTTGAACTTATTTTTAACTACACTGAAAAAACAAAAAACAATAAGAAAACACTTTTATAGTGGAGTAGCACATTACACCTCAGGCAATTATAAAGAAGCATTAAAACTTTCTCCATTCATTCTTAGACTTTAAAAAAATATAGAAAAAATGCAAAAAGAGACTAAAGAGAGCCAAATAATTTGACTTTTGGAGTTTTTTTTAATAGTTTTTATTTACAATTTCCGGGAGATAATATTATGCTTAAGAGAACTGATTATTGTGGTGAATTGAAAGAAAGTGATGTTGACCGTGAAGTTATTTTAAATGGTTGGGTTCAGTCATATAGAGACCATGGCGGTGTCATCTTTATTGATTTGCGAGACATTACAGGAATTATGCAGATTGTCTTTAATCCAGAGTTAAGCACAGAGTCGCACAAAGTAGCAGAAAAACTTCGTTCAGAAGATGTAATTGCTGTTAAAGGTATAATAACCCGAAGAAGTGAAGATACTATAAATCCAAAAATCCCCACAGGAACAATTGAGCTTAAAGTAAAAGAAGTGGAAATTTTAAACAAATCTTTAACACCACCTTTTGAAATTATAGATGAAACAATAAATATTGGAGAGGAACACAGATTAGAATATAGATATATTGATTTAAGAAGGTCTGTGCTTAAACGAAATATTATTTTAAGACATAAAACCACACAGGAAATTAGAAATTTTTTAAATAAAAATAGATTTATTGAAATAGAAACACCTATATTAAATAAAAGCACACCGGAAGGTGCCAGAGATTTTTTAGTCCCAAGCAGACTTAATCCTGGTAAATTTTATGCACTTCCACAGTCTCCTCAGATTTTTAAACAGATTCTTATGGTTGCAGGTTTTGATAGATATTATCAGATTGCCAAATGTTTCCGAGATGAAGATTTGAGGAAAGATAGACAACCTGAATTTACACAGATTGATATGGAACTCTCTTTTATTGATGAAAATGATATCTATGCTATTGTGGAAGATATGTTCAAATATGTAATAAAAAATGTATATGATATTGAAATAGAGTCACCTTTTCCTAAAATTACATATAAAGAAGCAATGGCGAAATATGGGACAGATAAACCTGATACAAGGTTTAAGCTTCATCTTGTTGATATTACAGATTTAGCAGAAAAAACAAATTTTCAAGTTTTTAAGAAAGCAATTGAAAAGGGCGGGATTGTAAAATCTTTAAATGTGCCTGGCGGAGCAAAACTTTCAAGAAAAGAGATAGAAACCTTAACTGAATATGTTTCAATTTTTGGTGCTAAAGGGCTTGCGTGGATAAAAATCACGGATAAAGGACCTGAATCACTCTTATTAAAATTCATTCCTCAACAAGTGCTGAATGAAATTTTAAAGAGGAACCATTGCAAGCCGGGAGATATTCTGTTTTTTGGTGCTGATACTGAAAATATAGTTAATGCTTCATTGGGAAATTTAAGAATTAAAATAGCACAGATGTTTAAACTTATAAATGAAGACAAACTTAACTTTGTATGGATTTACAATTTTCCACTTTTAGAATATAGTGAAGATGAAAAGCGGTATATTGCGATGCACCATCCATTTACTTCACCAAAAATTTCAGAAGAACAAGTTGGCTCTGATTCAGAAATAATTGCAAATTTAAAGAAAAATCCTGAAAAACTTTTTGCACGAAGTTATGATTTAATATTAAACGGCACAGAGCTTGGTGGTGGCAGCATAAGGATTCATAAGAAAGATGTGCAGGAGGCAATGTTTGACGCATTAGAAATTGATAAAGAAACTGCGTATAAAATGTTTGGGTTCCTTTTAAAAGCACTTGAATATGGTGCTCCACCACACGGCGGAATTGCATTTGGGATGGATAGATTTGTTATGCTTATGCTAAAAGAAGATTCTATAAGAGATGTAATTGCTTTTCCAAAAACTCAAAAAGGTGTCTGCCTTTTAAGTGCTACCCCAGCAGAAGTAACTTCCCAGCAGCTAAAAGAACTGAGTATAAAATTGGATCTATAATTTTGGCAAAAATTAATTTAATTAAATTGTTATGTTAAAATTAAAAAAACTAAAAATAGCAGAAATAGTTTTAAAATATAGATAGCTATTAAGATATGACAAAAGATATAACAATACCACAACATAATTTACTCACTGAACTTGTTGGACCTGAAGATAGGCATATTAAATTAATTTCAAAAAATTTTAATATAAAAATATTCACAAAGGGAAATAAGCTATTTCTTGAAGGTGAGAAGACAGAAATAGAAAAAATTGAAAATCTTATAAATTCTATAATTGAAGCAATAAAAGCTGGTTACACTATAACTGGTTATGATTTAATGTATGGAATTAACCAGACAAAAAAAGGTGAAATAGTAAACTATTCTGATATCTTTAAAAATGCTATAAAAGTTTCCCTTAAAGGCAAGATGATTATACCACGAACTTATGGGCAAGCATATTATATTAAAGAAATTGAAAAAAACGATATTGTATTTGCAATAGGTCCTGCAGGAACAGGCAAAACTTATCTTGCTATGGCAATGGCTATTAATTATTTAATAAATGAGCGCGTAAAGAAAATAATTCTTACCAGACCTGTAGTTGAAGCAGGTGAAAGTCTTGGGTATTTACCTGGAAACATTGAAGAAAAAGTAAATCCATATTTGCGACCATTATATGATGCAATTTTTGATATGATGAGCTATGAAAAATTTGTTCGTCTTTCCCATACAGGGGCGATAGAAATTGCACCACTTGCATATATGCGTGGTAGAACATTAAATGATTCTTTTATAATTTTAGATGAAGCACAAAATACAAATCCTGAACAGATGAAAATGTTCCTTACACGTCTTGGTGTAAATTCAAAAACAGTAATTACAGGTGATATTACCCAGATAGATCTACCTGTAGATAAAAAATCAGGCCTTATTCAAATTCAACAAATTCTTAAAAAAATTGAAGGTATAAAATTTGTATATCTTACAAGTGATGATGTCGTAAGACATTATCTTGTTCAGAGGATAATTGATGCATATGAAAAATATAATGCAAAAAATAAATGAAAAAATCTCTAATCTTTATCAAATAGCAAAAAATCCAAAAGTCAAGATTGCATCTAAGGTATTTTTAATAGTGCTACTCTTTTTATGGACCTACAATCTTGCTACTTTGAGATTTAGAAAGCAACATCTTACATTGAAGGTTGGAGATATTGCACCTTATGACATAACAGTTGTGAATGATGTTGAATATGTTGATGAATATGCTACCCAAAAAAAAATAGAAATGGTAATTTCAAGAATTTCGCCAATATTTAAGTTGCGAATGGATATTACTGAAGAAAAAAAGAAAGATATTGATAATATATTTGATGAAATTGAAAAAATAGAAAATGAGAAAGATTTTGATAGTATGCTCAAAATTTTAAGAAATAAGCTCAAACTTAATAAAAAAATACTTACAGTAATTTTAAAATTTCACAGATTAAATAATTTCAGAATTAAAGCAAAAAACATTTTGGATTACATATATAAAAAAGGTATTACATCAATGAACAAAGAAAGTGTTAAGAAACTATCACACACAGGCTATATCCATAAAATTCAATTTTCTGCTTCTGGAGAAGAGATCTCAATAAAAAGTTCAATAAATGATATATTTTATATAAATGATATTCCCGTAGAAAAGATAACAAAAAAAATATATCCCAAATTACGATGGGATAAATCAAACGCTTTATCAAAATTCGTTAGAAAATTTTTAACGCCCAATCTGTTTTATGATAGAATTCGGACAGAAGAAAAAATAAAAGAAGAAATAAAAATGGTTGAACCTGTAAAAAAGAAACTTAAAAAAGGACAGGTTATTGTTAGATATGGTGAAGAAATTACAGAAAACCAATTTAAAAAGCTGAGCGAATTAAAACGTTATACAACACAAAGCAATATTACTTTAATCAGGAGTTATTTCTTTCTTTTATTATTATTATTTCTTTTATCAGCAATTTTACTTTTTATTTATGGTGGCAAATGGATAAAACAGGATAAATATTTTCTGTTTTTAATTGTATTTCTTTTTGTGATGGAAACTTTAAATTATTTCTTTCCAAAGGCAACAAGATTTATACCAGTAAGAATTGAAAACAGTTTATTTATACCAATTGGTGGAATAGGTATATTACTTCTATCTTTATCTACTCCACCAGTAGCATACATATTAACTGTATTTATTGCTATTGTTACAACATTCTTTATTGGTTTTGGTTTTCTTGATTTTATAATTATATTACTCGTTGGTTGTTTTACAGTTTTTATTGCAAGCATAGTTAAAAAACGACTCTTCACTTGGTATTTAGGCGTAATTATTTCTTTTATATATTTTATAATTATTTTTACTGTATTCAAAATTAATAATTACACACATCAACAATTTATAAATTCTGTCCTTATTGGCACATTAAATGGAATTGCTTCGGTAATAATAAGTAGAGGTTTTCTGCCATTATTTGAACACATATTTAATCTTCTTACTGAATACAGGTTACTTGAGCTTTCAGATTTAAATTCACCAATAATGAAAAAGCTACTAATAGAGGCGCCAGGAACATATCACCACAGCATAATGGTAGCCAATCTGGCTGAAACTGCTGCATTAAGTATAGGTGCAAATCCATTACTTGCGCGTGTTGGTGCTTATTACCATGATATAGGAAAAATAGAAAATCCAGAATATTTTATTGAAAATCAATTTGGTAATGAGAGCAAACATGATAAAATAAAACCTTCCATATCAAGTTCTATTGTAAAGTCACATCTTAAATACGGCGTTGAACTTGCAAAAAAACTAAGATTGCCTTCAGAAATTATAGATATAATAAAACAACATCACGGAACTACAGTTATAACCTATTTTTATAAAAAAGCATTAGAAGAAATCTCTGAAGAAGATAGAACAAGTATTATAACAAATTATCAATATGAAGGGCCTAAGCCACAGAGTAAGGAAGCAGCAATTGTTATGCTAGCTGATACTGTGGAAGCTGCATCACGAACCTTAAAAAAACCATCGCATCCAAGAATCGTTTCACTTGTAAAAGAAATTATAAATAATAGATTCCTTGAGGGAGAACTTGAAGAGTGCCAGCTTACTTTAAGAGATTTAAATAAAATAGCTCAAAGTTTTATTCAGGTTTTAAGTGGAAGGTTCCATTCAAGAATTGAATATCCTGAAAAAAAAGAAATAGAAAAACTTGAAAAAAATGGAAATAATTATAAGAAATAACTCTGAATTTAAAAAAATTTATAAAAACGAAATTAAAAAAGCAGTAGAGTATGTTCTCATTCAGGAAGCAAGAAGTAAAAATAAAATATATAAAAATTTCTTAAAAAAAGTTGGCATTGATAATATTGCTATCAATCTAATATTAACTAATGACAAAGAAATTAAAAAATATAACAAAAAATATCTTGGTAGAAATACACCAACAGATGTTATAGCATTCTCAATGATTGAGGATAGTTTTATTAGCCCAAATAATGTTGTTGGAGATATTATAATCTCGCTTGAAACAGTTAAAAAGAATGGCGAAATATATAAAACTGGATTCAAAAAAGAATTACTTTTAGTTGTAATTCATGGTGTTTTACATTTGCTTGGTTACGAGCACCCTGAGGGTCATTATAAATTAAAAGATATGCAATCTCAGATGCGGGAAAAAGAAAAAAAATATTTACAAAATGTATTACAAAGATAAAGGAATAGTATTAAAATCTGATGAATTAAAAGACGCAGATAAACTTGTTACTCTCTTCCTTTATGAAAATGGCAAAAATAGAATAGTTTTTAAAGGTGTATCTAAACCTAAAAGTAAAAAAGTGGCATCAGCAGAGCTCGGTTCATATATTGAAGTTTTTTTTTATAAAAAAAGCAAAAATGCTCCTTCTTATGCATCTGAAATTAAAATAATAAAATCATTTTCAAAAATAAGAGAAAATCCTGTTAAATTTCTATATCTAAATTATATACTTGAGCTTTTCTTGAACTTTTCACTTGAAGAAAAAAAAGATATTAAATTATTCAATTTTCTTTTAAATAGCTTAATAGCTCTACAAAGGGCAGATATAAAATCAATTGAATCAATAGTAAGATACATTGAATACAGACTAATTCAACTCAATGGAATTTTACCAGATTTCTCAAAATGTAATAAGTGCAATAAAAAAATAAATCAAGATGCAATTATTGACTTTAAAGAAAGCCATATCCTCTGCAAGAATTGTTATACATTCGTAGGGAACAAACATACCTGTTCACTACATTTAAAATATAATGTTTTAAAATATATTGATATTTTAAGTAAAAGTTCCTTTAAAAATATTAATTTCAACATACCTGCAACAATAAACAAAGAGATAAAGGTTATATTTTACAATCTTATTGTTAATTATCTTTCAAAAGAATTAAAATCATACAAAATAATCTATAAAATGCTTCAGGAGGACGATGCAAAACGGACCACAGAAAGTTGTGCACCGTCCCCATTTACTTTCAGTTGACATTTTAGAAACAAAATAATAAATTAACATCAACGAAAAAATAATTTTGAAAAGCAGGAGGTCAAAATGACAAATGTTGATATTCAGAAAATTATGGAGCTTTTACCACACCGTTATCCATTTCTTCTTGTTGATAAAGTTGTTGAATTTGAACCAGGGAAACGAATCGTAGCTATAAAAAATGTAACAATAAACGAACCATTTTTTCAAGGACATTTTCCTTCTATGCCTATAATGCCCGGAGTTTTAATAATTGAAGCTATGGCTCAAACTGGCGGAATCCTTTCTTTACTTGGAACTGATAAAAAAATAGATAAAGATAGCGTAATATATTTTATGGGAATTGATAAAGCTAAATTCAGAAAGCCTGTAGTCCCAGGCGACCAGCTTAAAATGGAAGTCTCTATCTTAAGACCTGGAAGTAAAATTACACAGTATGAAGCTAAAGCCTATGTAGAAGATAAGCTCGTAGCAGAAGCAATATTAACAGCTATGCTTGGAAAAAAATAATTTTAACACTTAGATATACCTATCCGATATTTTATAATAGATTATAATTAAGTTCTGTTGTAGTTCATTGTCCTTGTATTTTTTTATGGATTGTGTATGCGAAAAATTTTATTTTTAGTTTTAATTATTTCTCTTATTCAATCTTACTTGCTGAGTAAAGACTACTTTGAAGAGGCAAATCTTCTTTTTAATAAAGGTAAATACCTTTATGAACTTAAAGACTATTCTTCTTCTTTAAAAGTTTTTAAAACAATTGTTAGAAAATATAAATATAGTGAAGTATCTGATGAAGCTCAATTTTTTATTGGGAAAATATTATATTCAATTGGTAAATACAGAGCAGCTTTAGAAGAATTAAAAAAAACTATTAATGAATATCCCTATGAGAAAGTTGCCTCTAAATCCTACCTTAATATTGGATATATTTTTTTAAAATTAAACAATCCTGTAAAAGCTCAGCTGCAATTTCAGAAAATTGTAGATGAATATCCAGAATCTGATGAATTTGTAGAAGCAAAATATATGGCTGCACTTATTCTTTTTAATTATATTGGCGATGAGAAGCAGGCATTTATAAATTTCCAAGAAATTATTGAAAAATACCCAAAATCCGATTTTGCTGATAACGCACAATACTGGATTGGTGAATATTTCTATAACAAAAAAAATTATGCCCGGGCATTATCTGAGTTTCAAAGGGTAATTGATAATTACCCCACAGGTAATAAAGTCCCAGATGCTTTATTAAAAAAAGGGCTCTGTTTTATGAATATGAATAAATCTAAAATGGCACTTTTAACATTTCAAAGAGTTATAAATGAATATAAAGGTTTTCCTCAAGCAGAAACAGCTAAGAAGATGCTAAATAAAATAAATGAGTATCTGAACCAGAAAGAAATGAAAGAAACTGTTCAGAAATTAAAGAAAACTATTGAAAAGTTGAATAAAAATATTGAAGAATTAAAGACTTTAACTCAATCTAAAGAAATTTTAGAAGGCTCACCAGCAGAACAGAAGAATGTAAAAGCTTTTGAAATATATAAAAAGGCTAAAGCTTATTATGACTCCAAAAATTATAATGAGGCAATAAAACTATTTAAGCAGGTCTCTGAGAAATTTCCATCTTCTCCATTAGCCCCACGTGCACAGCTTATGATGGGTAAAATTTATTCTGATATATTTAACCCTAATAAGGATTATGGAAAAGCTATTATTGAATATCAATTGGTATTAACCCGTTTCCCCAGAAGTAAATTTACAGATGATGCTTTGTATGAAATAGGTAATTGCTATTGTAGTTTTGACCCTAAATTAAATCCAGATGGATTAAAAAAATATAAACAAGCAATAGAAATATATGAAAAGTTTTTAAATCTTTATCCTAAAAGTAAACTTGCCCCTTATGCACTTTTCAAAATGGGAATCTGTTATAGTAGTTATGATAAAATTGATAACCCAGAGGGACTGACTGAATATTATCTCGCTATCGCTTCGTTTAAAAAACTTATTGATAAATATCCTGAAAGTGATTTATGTGATAATGCTCAGTATTATATAGCAAAACTTTACGCTTCTTATGATAAAGAACGAAGACCTTATGGACTTAAAGACTATAATCAGGCTTTAATTGAATATCACAAACTTCTTTCACGCTATCCTGATAGTGATTTTGTTCCTTATGCCCAAAAATCTATTGATGAGCTGAACCAGATTATAAGCAAGTAATTTGTAGTTGCTGACATAAATATAAATAAATGATTAAATTGCGTGTAAGATATACTAACGCTATAATCATAACTACTCTTTATATTATAGGGTTAGTATTTGCGTCTTTTTTTAAAATTCCTCTATATTTTAGTATTATAACTTTTATCATTGCTTTCTTATTATC
>CAZSCZ010000074.1:0-10722 GCA_964605455.1 uncultured Spirochaetia bacterium | reverse complement strand
TCTGGTCCTTCGCTTGCTGCACAATCTATTACTCCCCATGCCCAAAATACTTTCTTAATACCAAAAGTAAGCGGGTATATCATTCTTCTGACTAAATCTATAGCCTGCTCTTTTTCTGTTTGGAAAGGTGCATACCCTTGAATAGCATGTGGCTTTCCACTATATGTCCCTATCTCAGTAATCCATATTTCTATATTTTTATAGCCTATGCTATTTAAACCCTGTCTAATCATTTTATATATATCTTTTATAATTTTCCAGGTATTTTTTGCGTCACCATAAAGATGAAAATCAAAAATGTCCACATATTTATTATCTAATCTTTTTAAAACTTGCAAATAATATTTTTCAAATAATTTTTTTGTATCTTGACCAATATCAGGCATTCCAGACATAACTACTTTTGCAGTAGGATCTGAAGATTTAATTGCTTGAGCAGATATTTTAAGTATATGAGCATAATTACTCATAGAAATTTTCATCCACTTGGACATATTTATATTTGCCCCAAATCGCTGGATCATTTATATCATTAGGTTTATGGTTTAATATATCTTTAGGAAAAGCATTGCCTGTATGAAAACCAAATGGATTATTTGGATAATCAGAACTTGTTGATGTATGTAATTTTATTTTCAAAGCAAAGTAACATACAATAATAGTAATATTTAAAATCAGCAATTTAACAAGATTAAACTTCTTTTTTATTTTCATTATGGCTATCTCCTATCATTAAATTAAGAGTGTTCGGATATATAAACAATTAAAACATTGCTATTTTTAAATTACCTACTTCTCAAAGGTACAAAATTTTACACATTTTAGCATCACACCTACATCCTGTAGGTGTGGGACTCCGCGGTTTCTGGCACCCACCCACTTACAGGATGTAAGTGGGTGATTACGGCTCCGAAAACCATAAAATTTTGTGCCTTTTCCCACTCAAATTACCGAATACTCTCTTTACCTGTCATTCCTGCGAAAGCAGAAATCCATATGTTTTTATTTCTTTAACAAAAAGTTAATAAAGTTTTGCACCGTCCCCACAGCATATAAATATAAAGTTGCTCCATAAAAGTGGATTTGAATATATTTGCTTTATTTGTTTCTGCGTGATGTAAAAGGATTCATCCAAAGAATGTGTTTCTTTTAAGCTTGTATAAAATTTTTTTACAAATATAGCTGAGGAAACATCGCTCATCCGATGTAAATTTAAAATACAATTTCTTGTAATTTTATTAAAATTATAAATTATTCTGTCTATTCTATCTGTCTTTATTCCTTCAAACTTACTTAAAAATATTAAATCCCTCTTTTTATCCAATTGTAAAATCCTTTCAGGAATAATTTTCTTTTCAATAAAGCCGGGGTTTATAAAATAATATTTGTTATTTGTAAAATAGGTTTGCAATGCAATATGAAAAATATTAAAACTTTTTTTCTTGGGTGTTTTTATATCATTAATAATAGTATAACTTCGGGGATAAAAATATTCAATCTCTTCTATTTCTTTATATGAAAAATCTTTAATAATTTTACCAGGTAAATTTAATTGATACCCTATTCCAAATATTTTATAATCTAAAATATAGCTTTTATCTATTAATCCAGTATATGATGAAATTGTTACAATAAAATGCTTATCAATTAAATAACATTTGCCATTATATAATGCATTAAATGGAATATTAAATAATTTACTTTCAGGAAAAACATAGATATTACTAAATTTAGTTAGATTTTGCTTTTTGAAAAGTATCTTATAAAAATTATTCAGATCATCTTTTATATCATCTTCTTCTGCTTTTTGAACAATATTGTTTGAAAAACTTTTTATAATTTTTTCTATTTTTTTTGATTTTTCAAAATTAAAATTAATATTTGATTTTGTTATGAAGAACGAAATAATATATTGGGGACTTAAATAGAAATCACAAAGAAGGGTATTTTCTTTTAATGTTTGTTGAATATTTGTAAAAAATACTTTGTTGTCATTTCCTGAAATTAAATTTTTGTAAATATTTATTACTCTATAAAGATTTGTAAAAGAGTTATTCTTAACCAAAAAATCAACAAATATATCAAAAAACTCTTTGAAATTATTATTTGTAAATTTTATAAAATTTGTGAGTGCCTGATTTATCATCTTAATTTTTTTGTTAAACTCTATATCTGACGAAGTTATTATTTTGGCTTTTAATATATAATCCTCTTGTGTAAGTTCGTTTACATTTGTGATATAACTCAAGGCTTTATCATATTCTTCAAGTTTGAAACTTAATTCAGAAGCAATTTTATTAAATTTTTCTGGCAAAAGTTTTGCCCCTTTCTCTGCCCATTCTAATGCATCATCTAAATTCTCTATTGCAATATAACTTTCAACAATTTTTTCCATTACATACAATAATCTTTCATTTGTTTTTATATTTGTCTGTCCAATAAAATTTTCATATGCCTTAATATAATTTTTTATTGCCTCATTATATTCATTTGTTTTAAAACTTCTATCAGCATTAGTGATATAATATTCAATATCCAAAACTTTTTCTTTTGTCTCTTTTTTGGTAATTAACATTTTTTTCTTTTCTTTTCTTATAATTCCTGTATTTCCAAATACGAGCTTTGATTCATAGTAAAATGGCTCTTCTTCTTCTGTTTTTGTTTTCTCTCTTGCATAATTGTATTTTTCTATAAAACTTTTTTGTGTGGATGAATAAAAATTGTTCAAGAAGTTACAAAGATATTTATCTTTTAAATTCCAGATAGGTAAAAGAACTGTTGTTGCACCTGAATAATATATAGTAGTAATTATACCTAAAATTGTATCTTCGTTTAATAATTCAGGATTTTCAATTTTCTCAATTGAAATTAATTTTGGAAACTTTTCAAAGTCAGATATAGATATAGAATCCATTGTATAATCGTCATTATAAAAAAGTTTGAAATTTGGTGGTGTCTGTGGATTTATTTTTATTCCATCAGGGATAAACATAATATCTCCTGATTGCAGTATTTTTTTAAATCTTTTCTGAGATACCGCATCTGGAGGGAAATTTAATTTATTATTTAATCTATTTAATTTGGATTCTGAATTGAGAATTATCAATTTTTCTGTAATATCAGAATTTTTCCCTTTATTAAAATAAAATTGTGTCAGAGAAATATCATAAGTTATATTTTTGTTAGTAAGCAAAATATTAAAAGGAACTTTATATATACAAGAATCAGGAATGATTGTTATGTTACTTACATTAGTAATAATACTTTCAAATGGTAGCACTAATATATTATATAACTTTTTACGATAAGCAATGTAATCTCTATCTTTATCAACGAGTGATTCATAAAATCTATCTACAAGTATTTCAAACTTTCTTTGAGCATAATTTGTTGAAAAAATATTTAGGTTAGTGGAGTCTATTAAAATAACATTTATATTACTTTCTGTAATATAAAATTCTAAGATAGCATCTTTTTTCCCAAAGCAACACTGGATATTTGTAATAGATGGAATATTTTTATAAATATAATACGAGAGTTGAGGATTCTCTTTTTTTATTTTATTATTTAATGTATCACGGCTTTTATAAAGATTTTCTATTTCACTTAAAAATTCAAAATATTTTTTAGCATCTTTTTTCTTTCGGCGTAAAAATTTATGAAATGAATCTATTTTATTCAATATTTTGTGTTCCTGATTTTTAAATTGGTAATAAAGTTTTTTATCCTTTTCTTTTATTGCTATCGGATAAGAATTGAAAATTTCTTTTATTTTAAAATTTTTATATCTTTCAATTGTTTCTACAGCTTTGATATAATTATGTTGCCTTATATACATTTCTATAATGTCATCATAAGCTTTTTTAATCAATGGGTCATTATTAATATTGTAATTATATCCTTTGGGTTGAGCATCTATTACATTAAGTATATCCTCAGCTGATGAATCTAAATTATTATTTATTTTGGTAAGCAGATAAGTGCTTTTCCATTCTACATCTTTTAAAAAATATTTCTCGGCATCATTTTTTGATGATTGTAAAATTTCTTTTGCCTTTTCATAATCATAAGAATTAAAGTAAACCATTCCTGTATTAAATTTAATTTTTGTTGCAACATCTTTTATTTTATTTTTAATTGCAAGATTGTAAGCTTTATTATAATATTTTAATGCATAAATATAAGGCGTTAAATCTTTTTTTATAAACTTTAATGTTTTCCTTATAGACTTATTATATTTTTTATTCAAATTAATTTGTTCGGCAAGTTTAAAATATAGTAATCCATAAAGAGAGTAGATCTTGATAAGCATTTTTTCATTTTTTTTAATTTTTTCAGCAAGCTGAATACTTTCATCAAGAATTTCTTTTGCTTCATCAAAATATTTATGGACATCTTTTTTCTGGTTCATTATAATTTCAATAAGATTAAGATTATTTATGATTATTCCTTTATCATTTTTAAATTTTTTACTTTTTTCATTGTATTTGTTTGACAATCTAAAATATTCTTCTGCTTTTTTGAAATTATTTAATTTATAATACACAAGAGCAATCTGATTATAAAGAGGTGGTAAAGCATCAAAATTTTTGTCCTCTTCAAGCAGAGATTTCTTTTTTAAAAGGAACTTTAAACTTTCAGGATAATTCAAAAAGTTAAAATATGTATCGCTTATAAGCGAATAAAGTAATTTTTGTTCATCTCTATTTTTAAATCCCTGATAAGCAAAAGAAGCACCAAGTGAAATTTTCATTGGAAATATAGGAATTGAGAAGCGGTCAAAAAGAGTGACTCGTATTGCGGGCCTTTTCCACCAGGAAATTTTAGGATCTTTAGGAATTATTTTTTCAGCTTTAAAAAAATATTCAAGTGCTTTTTCTGATTTATTTAAGTTTTGATAACATATTCCTATTTCTCTGTATAATCTTTCTGGATTTATATCTAAATTATTTTTTTTAATAAACTTAATCCCTTTTTCATAATTTTCAATTGCTGACTGATAATTCCCTATAATTCTATCAATCATAGCGACATAAATTAAACTTCGTAATGCATAATATTTTTCATTAGATTTTAAAAATGCTTTCCAAGCTTTTAAGAAATTTTCTCTTGCTGCTTTATCTTTTTCAATGAACCACGCAGAATATCCAAAATGGTAGTAGAAAAATGCTTCCTGAATAGGTGATTGAAATTTTTTATAGAATTCTAATTTCTTTTCATAATATTTATATGCAGTTGAATAATTCTGGAGCTTAAAATATATGTTAGCAAGATTAAGACAAAGCATTGCTTCATTATATGGATTTTTACTCTCATCATTATAGTGAAGTGCAGAGAAATAGAGTGGAATAGCTTCTTCCAGAAATTTTCGTTCAGAGATGCCTTTTATTTCGTCTTGCAACTGATAAAGCCAGCCGAGAGTTAAATAACTTTCAATCAGGTCAGGTTTTAATCTATAGGCTATTTGTATCTGTTCTTCTGCAAGTTTGAAATATTCCTTTAATTTTTTTAAAGGATATTTGATAGATTCATCTTTTGCTTTTTTTGATTGATATAACTGAAAATAGTATGAATAAATCAAGGAATATCCATAGCCTAAAATATAGTGATAAACATATTCATAAGGTTTTTCTAATATTAACTTTTTATACTTTTCCAGGATTTTATTATATTTTTCTTCTGATGGAGGAATAAGTTTAAAATCACATCTAATTTTACCAGCCATTGCTGGAATATTATTTCTGTCAAATTTTAAAATAAAATTATAAGTTCTTTTTGCTTTTAAATATTTTCTTTTGTTAAAATTATTTTGCGCTTCATTAAGTAAAAGAGAAATAAGATTTAGTTTGGGCTGTTCTTTTTGTGATTCAAGAAAATTTGGAAGTTTGATATTTATTGCATTTAATAAATAATTTTTTCTTCTTGTGGAAGAAGTAATTTCAGAAAGTTTTATCCATCCTAAAAATTTAAAATAAGAATGTAAAGTATCATCTTCTTTTATAATCTCTTTTAAAAGTTTTCTGGCTTTTTTAATTTTTTTCTTTTTTATAAGAAATGAAGCATATTCAATTTTAGCATTTAAATAAAAATCTTTATCATACTTAAATTTTTTTATAAAATTTTTATATTCAATCTCTTTTTGGATATCAGGGATTGAAATAAAATAGGTATCAAATAATTTCTTCTGGAATTTAAGTTTTAACAAAAGATTAGTGGAAGTAGAGAAATTTTTTAATACTTTTTCAGCACTTCTATGTTGATTTAACAAGGAAAAAATTTTTATAAGTTTTTCACGGCTTTTTAGACTGAGCGGGGCATCAATAGGCAGTCTTTTTACAATATTTCCATAATATTTTAGTGCCTTATTAATTTTTTTTATCTTAAAATAAAGATTTGCAATGGAAAAATCTATAATACTTCTTTCTTCTTTTTGAAATGTTTCTTTCTTTAATTTTAATAATTTACTTATTGCTTGCTCAATATTATCTGTTTGAATATATTTATTCAATATAAATTGTATCTTTGATTTTACATAAATCGGAGAAACATTTGTCTCATCTTTCAAAATTTGTTTGAGATATTCATTTGAATTATCAATAAATCCAAGATTAGCAAGTGATTTGGCTATTTGATATTTCGCTTCCTTTGCTTTTTCTGATTCAGGAAAATTATAGAGGAATTTTTTAAATGCAGTAATTCTAAGATAATTATCATTTAGCTTAAAACCTAGCTCAAGCTGTTTTTCACTATTTTTAAAGTCAGGAATAATTCCTGTTTCTGGCAGCATCCATATATCAACATTATTTTCTCTTGTAGATGAAAAAATAATTACACCTTTGTAAAGCTTTGAGTAAACAGGATTGGTGTCATAATATTTTCCTGATGTAAGTTGTTTTTCTTTTTTAGTTTTTAGGGAATAAAGATATAATGCGGAATTATCACCAATTTCAATTTTGCCATTATGGTTAGAATCAAATTTTATAGAAGAATAGGCTATTTTATAATTATTAATAAAATAAGGAGAAAATTCAATAGAGTTTTTATAAGTAATCTGTGTTTTTTTACCTGTAATAAGGTTTAATAAGAAGATGTGTCCCTTTTTATTTGTATTAGTTGAGACATCTATATAAGCTAAAAGTTTGCCATCAGGTGATGGAGCTGGTGAGACAGCACCTGTATATGTAAGCTTTCTTTCATCAGCTTTAAGTTTAGCTTTTTTTAGAAAAATATTTTTAATTCCATTTGTCTCCTCGCGGACAAAAACAATATATTCGCCATTTGGCATAAATCGTGGTTCAGTTTCAGGAAAAGGAGAAAGAACTAATGGCTCTGCTTCATCATCTTTTAGAAGCTTTTTAATATAATCTTCATCAAGTCCTACTTTTACACGCTCTTTTATTTTGCTTATATCAAACAACCAGATGTCACCTGTGCTATCACTTCTATACGAGATAAAAATAAGTTTTTCCCCATCTGGAGAAAAAGAAGGCATAGTATCATCACTTGAATGATAGGTAAGTCTAAAGTTATTTCTTGTTTTAATATCATAAAGCCACAAATCAAGGTTCCCTGTCTTATCTGAGACATAAACAATGTAGTTATCTTTAACAGAGACAGTAGGATAAAACTCTCGCGTCACATCAATTGTTACAGGAAACGGTTTTAATATGAACTTTTCTTTGGAAAAGATACTTACATTATATAAAAAAGCTTCCCTTTCTTTAGTAGCACAACTTAATAAATATAATAGCCCTGCAAGAAAGACAAAAATTTTAAATATTTTTTTTCTCATTTAAAATTAAATTTACAATAACTGCAAAAATTTGTGTTATAAAATTTAATTTATTTAAGCAATGCAATTATTCCTATAATACCTATAATAAGAGTAATGAAACTAAATCCTATTCCTATCATCCATTTTAAATGTTTGATGTCCTCTTTTGTAGCCATATCTTTGATGTCATCTTTTGTAGCCATATTTTTGATATCATTCTTTGTAGCCATATCTCTAATGTCATCTTTTGTAGCCATATTTTTGATGTCATCTTTTGTAGCCATATTTTTGATATCATTCTTTGTAGCCATATCTCTAATGTCATCTTTTGTAGCCATATTTTTTAATTGGGATTTTATTTCTGTTATTTCCTTATCAAGATGAACAATATGGTTGTATTGACCTCTTAATAGCAGGGGGATAGCTTCTTCCAGTGAAATAGAGCTCTCTTTTTTAATTTTTTGCAAAGCTTTTTCAGCCGCACTGTCAAGTATTGCTTTTAAAATTTCATCATCATACATTTCGTTTTTACCTCTTAATTTATCTTTTTACTTATATTAAAAATCTACTATTTTTATAATGTATTGTCAAGAAGATGATTGAGGGGATGTCAATAATTTCACATATTCTGTATTTCCCTTATCTTTAAATTAAATGGTATAAAGACAAATTTATTTTCCCATTCCTCTTCTTTAGAATTTTAGTTTTTCCTTTAGATTTCACTTTTCTACACATAAAATATCTTTTTTATTTAATTTTCAATATTTTTACAAATAAGAGGATTTAGGAAATTATTGGGCTATTTTCTATATATTACCTTGACTTATAATATAAAACATATTAATTTTTAGAGTTAAAAATAATATATAGAATTTAGATGGCATATATGAGAAAAGAGAAGTTTAAAGTAGGAATAATAGGATGTGGTAGATGGGGGAAAACCCATGTAAAAGTATTAAGAAATATTTTAGATAAATCTCAGATATTAATTTCTGATATTGATGAGAGAAGACTATCAGAAATATCTTCTTTTGCTAACAAATCTTATACTGATTTCAAGAAGATGATAAAAGAGAATATTGATTTGAAAGCAGTATTTATTGTTACTCCTACTATATACCATTACGAGATTGCAAAATATTGCCTTGAATCTGGCCTTGATGTATTTATAGAGAAACCTATTACAATTAATAGCGCACAAGCTTATGACCTTATTAAAGTAAGCAAAAGAAAAAGAAAATTATTGGTGCCAGGGCATCTTTTTTTATATAAGAAGGCATTTCAATTAATAAAGAAAAATTTTGATAGAAAGTATAAATATAATTATATTATAATCAAGCGGATAAATAATGGGCCACTGATATTAGATGAAGGAGTAATATTTGACCTTGCAGTGCACGACATATATTTAATGCTCAATTTATTGGAAAATGTGCCTCAATCCGTTTATGCCTCATGTATATTTAAGAATAGCGCACTTATAAGTTCATCAATAATATTAAAATTTGATAATGCTCTTGTTAATATTTCAGTTAGTTGGATGGGGTTAACTTCAACGAGAGAAGTACATATTTTTAATGGAAAAAATGAATTTATATGGATTGATACACAACCTGATTTACTTATAATAAGAACTTCTATTGCAAAAAAAGTGAGAATTTTTCAGGGAAAAAAAATTTCCTTATTTAATACTTTTGAAAAAGAAAAGGTTTATAAAAATTTTAAAGAAAATGCTTTGCTTGAAGAAGATAAATATTTTATAAAATCAATAAACACAAGAAAGCCATTTGTTGAACCATCCGAAGCTTATATAACAATAAAAATAATGGAGAAAATCTTTTTCTCTTTAACTAAAGGAAAAGAGGTAAAGATATGAAATTTTTAGATTTAAGATGGCAATTTGAGCAGATACCTGAATTTTCAGAAAAAATAATTAATTTAATTAAAAAAGGAACATTTATTTTAAGTGAAGAAGTAAGAAATTTTGAGAAGGAATGGGCAGAGTATATAGGTGTAAAATATTGTATTGGGGTAAATTCAGGAACAGATGCTTTGGCTTTAGCTTTAAAAGCAATTGGTATAAAAGGTGGTGATAAAGTTATAGTGCAAGCTAATACTTTTGCTGCGACAGTATATGCAATAATACAAAATCAAGGTATTCCTGTTTTTGTAGATATTGATTATGAGTATGGGTGTATAAATTTAACAGATTTAAAAAAAACAATAAAAAAAGAGAGTCCTAAAGCCATTATAGTAGTACATTTATATGGTCAGCCATGTTTTGCTTCAGAAATAACAAAAATTGCAAAAGAAAATGATATTTTTCTTATAGAAGATTGTGCCCAGGCACACGGAGCTAAATGGAAAGGTAAATATGCTGGAACATTTGGAGATATAAGCTGTTTTAGTTTTTTTCCGTCCAAGAATTTGGGTGCGATAGGCGATGCTGGTGCAGTGTGTACTAATAACCCTGAGTACTTTGAAAAAATAATAATGTATAGAAATCTTGGAGCTAAAGTAAAAAACATTCATGAAGCGGAATGGGGCGGTAATAGTAGGCTTGACGCTATCCAGGCACTGGTGCTTTCAATGAAATTGAAATATCTTGATAAGTGGAATGAAAGGAGACGTAAAATAGCAAGTAAATACAGAGAATATTTAAAAGATTTATCTGTGTATATGTACAAAGACCATCCAGACTCTTATAATGTTTATCATCAATTTGTTGTAATGGTAGAAAATAGAGATAAGATTATAAATATGCTGAAAGAAAGAGGAATTCCTACACTTATTCATTATCCGATACCTGTCCATCAAGCAAAAGCATTTAAAAAGTATGCTGACAGAGAATTAACTGTTGCAGAGTGGATATCCAAAAGACACTTTTCTCTTCCAATGTCTCCTCATTTGACAGATGAAGAAATTAATTTTATCTGTGGAAATTTGAA
>CAZSCZ010000073.1:0-10752 GCA_964605455.1 uncultured Spirochaetia bacterium | reverse complement strand
TTTTCATTTTATGTAAATTTTTTATAAAAATTGCTTTTCATTCGTTACTGCTGACCCTTAATTATTTAAATTGACAAATAAAAACAAATAACTTATATTTTGGGTGTGCATAGGAATGTATATAAAGATAAAGGATGACTTTGTGATTTCAAAATTATAGGTTCAAATTTAGGTTCTTTAAAAGCTTTATGCAATTACCCTCTACCCTCAGTTGTTTTGAATAAATATTATGGAAGTACAGGGATTATGATTGGAACAAATAAAATATTAAAAATTTGCAATTATATAGTTAAATCCAACTTTTAAAATAACTTTTATTAAATAAAAGAAAGGGATAATAAACACTCTGTATATCTATATCAAAATTTAATCGTAGGAGGAAAACAAATGAAAACAAAAAATGTAAAAGGGACGAGGACCGAAAAGAATCTTTTAACATCTTTTGCGGGAGAGTCCCAAGCAAGGAATCGCTACACCTATTTTGCATCGCAAGCAAAGAAAGAAGGGTATGAACAAATATCTGGAATTTTTTTAGAGACAGCTGAAAATGAAAAGGAACATGCAAAAAGAGTGTTCAAATTTCTTGAAGGTGGAGAAGTGGAAATTACTGCATCTTTTCCTGCAGGTGTAATTGGGAACACAAAAGAAAATCTTAAATCTGCTGCGGCAGGTGAAAACTATGAATATACAAAAATGTACCCTGAATTTGCTCATATAGCTGAAGAAGAAGGATTCCCAGAAATTGCGGAAGTATTCAGAGCAATAGCAGTTGCGGAAAGACAACATGAAAAAAGATTTTTATCTTTACTTAGTAACATTGAAAAAAATAAAGTTTTTAAGCGTGAGAAAGTTGTAAAATGGAAATGTAGAAATTGTGGATACATTCATAATGATACTGAAGCACCAGATAAGTGTCCAGCTTGTGCGCATCCCCGAGCGTATTTTGAGTTGTTAGGTGAAAATTATTAAAAAAATGAATATGAACACAAATTAAAATTTTTATGGACATTTAAAATTAAATCCATTAAAATAAAATTGCAACTCGTTATCTGGAGATATAATGACACGATATATTTTTATAACAGGTGGCGTGCTTTCTTCTTTAGGGAAAGGAATTGCTACTGCATCTATAGGTAGAATTCTGAAAGATAAAGGTCTTAAAGTAACTTTACTCAAAATTGACCCATACATAAATATTGATCCTGGGACATTAAGTCCATATCAGCACGGAGAAGTATTTGTTACAGAAGATGGGGCAGAAACTGATTTAGATTTAGGTCATTATGAAAGATTTGTCGGGGTAAAACTTTCAAAGCTAAATAATTTTACAACAGGACAAATATATTATTCTGTAATTCAAAGAGAACGGATGGGTGATTATAAAGGAAAAACTGTTCAGGTTGTTCCTCACATTATTGAGGAAATAATTAATAGGATAAAAGCAGTAAATCAAAATAATAAATATGAAGTGGTAATAACAGAATTAGGTGGCACAATAGGAGATATTGAAAGTCAGCCCTTTACAGAAGCAATAAGACAAATGAGATTAAAATTAAAGAAGAATAGAGTGCTTTTAATTCATCTTGTGCTTATACCATATATTAAAACAGCTGGTGAGCTTAAAACAAAGCCAGCACAGCATTCTGTTCGGAAATTAAATGAATTGGGCTTGCAACCTGATATACTTCTCTGTCGGGCAGAAAAGCCTTTACCAGATGAGATTAAATCTAAACTTTCACTATTTTGTAATATAGAAAAAGAAGATGTTATAAATGCTGTTGATGTGGATAATATATATGAAATTCCATTAAATTTTAAAAATGATGGACTGGATAAAATCATTCTTGATAAACTTGAACTTAAACCACGAAAAGACTCAAATGATTGGGAGAAACTTGTTGAAAAAATGAGAAAAATAAACAAAGAAATTACAATTGGAGTTGTAGGGAAATATGTAGAACTTCACGATGCATATAAAAGTGTAATTGAGGCATTAATTCATGGTGGATTAGAAAATGATGTAAAAGTAAATATAAAATGGATTCAAGCGGAGCGTATAATGGAAAAAGGAAAAAACGCTTTAAAAGGGATTTATGGGATTTTAGTTCCTGGTGGATTTGGTGAGCGCGGGATAGAAGGAAAAATTGCAGTAATAAAAGCAGCAAGGGAAAATAAAATACCTTTCTTGGGATTGTGTCTTGGTATGCAATGTGCTATAATTGAATTTGCAAGAAATAAAATAAAAATTGAAGATGCAAATAGCACTGAATTTAAAAAAGAATGTAAAAACCCTGTAATAGACATTATTGATGAGAAAAAAAATATAAGACAAATAGGTGGAACCTTAAGAAAGGGTGGATATAAGTGTGTTATTCAACCAGATACACTTGCATATAAAATCTATAAAAGAAGAGAAATTATAGAAAGACATAGACATAGATATGAGTTTAACAATAAATACAAAAAGATTTTTGAAGAGTTTGGAATGATATTTAGTGGAATATATGAAGAAAAAAATCTTGTAGAGATAATAGAACTTCAAGGGCATCCATTTTTCATTGGGGTACAGTTTCATCCAGAATTTCAATCTCGTCCTGATAAAGCACATCCACTTTTCAGAGCATTCATAAAAGCTGCAATAGAATATAAGAGCAATCAATCTATTGAAAATATTTGATTTAAAATGTTCTAAAATTACTAATAATGCCAATCAGGGAATAGATATACCTTTTCCCTAATTTTTAGAATTAAGAATAAAGAATTATACTTTACTCAAATAAAACTATTTTG
Source organism: uncultured Spirochaetia bacterium (assembly GCA_964605455.1). Classification (GTDB taxonomy): domain Bacteria; phylum Spirochaetota; class JAHITG01; order JAHITG01; family JAFGFC01; genus CAZSCZ01. The sequence continues at coordinate 7,962 of CAZSCZ010000073.1, read as the reverse complement.
AAGGAGGAAATTAAAAAATGGTTTTAGATGAAAGAATAATTTCTCAGGCAATAATTGAACAATATTTCAAGAAATTAACTGAAGCAATTGATACAGATGTTATACTTGCAGGTGCGGGTCCGTCAAATCTTGTTGCATCCTATTATTTATCAAAAGAAGGTATAAAAACAGTTATTTTTGAAAGTAAGCTTGCACCTGGTGGTGGAATGTGGGGCGGCGGAATTATGTTTAATGAAATTGTTGTTCAAAAATCTTCACTTGAAATTCTTGATGAATTTGAGGTCACTTATACTCATTATAAAGATGAATATTATACCGCTGATAGTGTTCATACCACTGCTGCTTTAATTGCAAAAACAACTAAAACTGGAACTAAAATTTTTAATTTGATAAAAGTAATTGATGTTATGTTTAGAGAAGTAAATAATAAAAAGAGCATTTGCGGTGCTGTTATACAATTTTCACCAATTGAACATATTCAATTACATGTTGACCCTATTTCAGTAAAGTCAAAAGTGCTTGTAGATGGGACAGGCCATCCAGCTGAAATCTGCAATATTGTTACACAAAAGATGGGGATAAAAATTGATTCGCCTACAGGTGGAGTGCCGGGTGAAATGCCTATGTTTGCAGAAATTGGTGAACAAACTGTTGTTAAAAATACATCTGAAGTTTTCCCAGGACTATGGGTCGTAGGAATGGCTGCTAATGCTGTAAAACAAACACCAAGAATGGGCCCTATATTCGGTGGTATGCTTCAATCTGGAAAATATCTTGCCACAAAAATAATTGAAAATTTAAAATAAAAAACTCCAAATATACCATCTTTCATTACTAATGCTTTTAACATTCTTGACCTAAATGATTTAAATTTTGATTAAAAATTATTTTGTATTTCCGAAAATTTTATAGGAAAAGAAAATGTTTTATATAAATGTAGATTTATTTTTCGGACAAGGAGGTATCGTATATGACTGCTAATATTATTCCTACAATACTTACTGTAATGGAACGAAAAGACCAGCTTACATTAATACATCTTTCCAAAGTTCAACAATTTATAAATTTAATGATACCAGGTTTGACAAAAAAAAATATCATATCAGAAACGGATATTCCTGATTTATGGACAAGTGCTATATTACATGATGTTGGAAAAATATTCATTAGTGATTATCTGCTTAAAGCAGAGAAAACTCTATCACAGAAAGAGATGGAAATATTGCGTGAGCATCCTGTAAGAGGATATAATTTTTTAAAATCATTAAATCTTCCAAATAAAATCTTAAATGCAATTAAATATCATCACGAGCGATGGGATGGCAAAACTATAGGAAAATATCCGGGGTATCCTGAAGGACTTAAAGGATTTAATATTCCTTTATATGCCAGGATAATTCAGGTTGCTGATGCTTTTGATGCTATGATATCATATAGATATTATAAAAGGCAAAAAACTGTTTTGGAAGCATTAAAAGAAATTAAAGATTTAAGTGGGACCCAGTTTGACCCATATATCTCTCAAATTTTTGTAGAAGCTCTTACTAAATATAAAGCTGCTGATAAGCAAAGAGTTGGGTAGAATATTATCTTGAAAAAGGCTTATGGATTGAATTTATTTAAAATCAAAAAGACCACATAAGCGGGTAATTTCAAAGACTTTTTTAATCTTTTCATTAACATTGAGCAAAATAATTTTTGCTCTCTTAGAAAATGTTACTAATTTACCTATACCTGCACTATCAATAAATTCTAAATTCTTAAAATCAATATATACTTTATCAAAATTTTTTTCTATGCCTTCTTTTATTACTTCAGCAAATTCATTAGCATTTCTATAATCAATTTCGGCTCTGGGTGATACTAATTCTATATAAAATTTATTGTTTTTTATTTTATACCTAAAATTTCTCATTAAAATCCTTCTTGTATTGTATTATTAGTATTCGGTAAATTTACTGTCATACAAACCTTTGTGCCATAATTTTTTGAATTTACTATTTTTATTTTATCAGACAAATTTTTCATTATAATCAATCCCCTCCCACTTTGACCAGCTCCCTCAGTATTCAAAGCGTCTGGAATTTTATAATTTTTATACCATTCCTCTTTCCCGTAATCTCTAACAACCATTTTAATAGAATTCTTAACCTTTTTAACAATGAGATGCACAACCTTTTCCTGAGGCTTAGCATTTTTATAAGGATGTAACATACCATTATAGATTGCTTCTTCTATACATAATTTTATTGACATAATTTTGAATGCATTAATTTTTATCTCTTCTAACCATGTCCCAATAGCATTCCTTAAAATTCTTATATCATCTAAATTTTTTGTGATAGTAATATCAAACTTATTATTTTCTTTTATAATTTTAAGTGGCATCTCTTTCTCCACTAATCCATTTTTTATTAAATTGTAATGAGAATTTTGATTCTTTTACCTTATATAAATATTTCACTTACAAACATTAATATTAACTTTTTTAATTACATCTTTTATAATATAAAAAAACAAATTTAAAGTCAAGAAGTTTTTTACTAACAAAAAATTCAGAGGTCTATCTCTTTTAAAATGTTTTTTGCTTTTTCAAAATCTTTTTTAAACACATAAATCTTTCCGAGCCCGTAAGCAAAAGTATATATCCCATTATAAGCAGAATCTTCAAAACTTCGGTTAAGGAACTTTATCTTACTTCTCTTTAGTGCTGTTTCTATTTTTCCATATTCTATATAATTATGATAAGTAATAAGTTCAACAAGTTCATCTTCTTTTTCTTTCATTAGTAAGATTCCTGTTCATTTAAAAATTTTATAAAATCTCTAATATATGCTGCTTTTTCAAATTCAAGGTTATTTGCATATTCAAACATCTTTTTCTCAAGATTCTTTACCATTGCTTTCTTAAATTCTTCATCAGATAGTCTCCCTTGTTTTCTAACTTCTGCTTTCACTTTATCTATAATTGAATCATAGCTTACTGCTATTTCTTTTGTGCGTTCAAGTATATCAACAATCTCTTTTTTAATACTTTTGGGTATAATATTATGTTTCCTGTTATATTCAAGTTGAATTTTTCTTCTTCTTTCTGCTTCTTTTATTGCTCTTTTAATTGAACCTGTCATATTATCAGCATATAAAATCACTTTTCCATTAACATTTCTTGCTGCTCTTCCCATAATTTGGATAAGCGAAGTTTCGGACCGTAGAAATCCTTCTTTATCTGCATCAAGAATTGCAACCAGGGCAACTTCTGGTAAATCCAAGCCTTCTCTTAAAAGATTTATTCCAACAAGAACATCAAATTTTCCGGCTCTTAAATCACGCAAAATTTCAACACGCTCTATTGTTTCTATCTCCGAATGTAAATATCTCACATTAATATCAAGACCAGCAAGATAATGTGACAGGTCCTCTGCCATTCTTTTTGTAAGAGTTGTTACAAGCACCCGCTCCTTATTTTTAATAGCTTTTCTTATTTCATTAATTAAATCGTCAACCTGATTTTTTACAGGTCTTACAATTATCTCAGGGTCAACCAGTCCAGTTGGTCTTATAATCTGTTCTACCACTTGTGAACTTACATTTAACTCATATTCCCCGGGAGTAGCAGATACAAAGATTATCTGATGTGTCAACTTTTTAAATTCATCAAAATAAAGTGGACGATTATCAAGTGCAGAAGGAAGTCTAAATCCATATTTAACAAGTGTTTCTTTTCGTGATTTGTCACCAGCATACATTCCATTAAGCTGCGGAATTGTTACATGAGATTCATCTATAATCGTAAGAAAATCATCATCAAAATAATCAAGAAGTGTTGCAGGTCTTTCTCCGGGTTTTCTGCCTGATAAATGGCGAGAATAATTTTCAATTCCAGAGCAATATCCAACCTCTTTTAGCATTTCTATATCATAATTCGTGCGTGACCAGATTCTTTGGGCTTCTACAAGCTTCCCTTGAGATTTTAAATAATTATAATACTCTTTTAATTCCTCTTTTATGCTTTTAATTGCTTGCTCAATTTTAGGTCTTGGTGTAACAAAGTGTTTTGCAGGATAAATTGCCACTCGCTCAAGTGAAGATAAAATTTTATTTGATATTGGATGAATCCGACTTATAGATTCAACAGTATCGCCAAACATTTCAATTCTTATTGCTTGCTCAGAATAAGCAGGGTAAACTTCAATAGTATCACCTCGGACACGAAAAGTTCCTCTACTAAAATCAAAATCATTTCGTTCATATTGAATTTTTATAAGTTTCTCAAGAATCTTATCCCTATCAATAACTTCTCCTTTATGTAAAAGGAGAAGCATCTCTTTGTAATCCTCAGGTGAACCCAGCCCATAAATACAAGATACACTGGCAACTACAATAACATCCTTTCGTTCAATAATTGAACTTGTTGCTTTAAGCCGTAATCTATCTATCTCTTCATTAATAGAAGTATCTTTTTCAATATACAGGTCCTTTTCAGGCACATAAGCTTCTGGCTGATAATAATCATAATAACTTACAAAATACTCTACAGCATTTTTAGGAAAAAATTCTTTAAATTCTCTATAAAGCTGAGCTGCAAGTGTCTTATTATGAGAAATGACCAGAGTAGGTTTTTGAATTGCCTCAATAACTTTTGCAATTGTAAAAGTTTTACCTGACCCTGTTACGCCTAAAAGTGTTTGATACCTGTATCCTTTTTTTAATCCCTCAATAAGTTGTTTTATTGCTTTTGGCTGATCACCTGTAGGTTGAAATTTTGAAACTACCTTGAATTCCATAATGTTTTTTAATAAATCCCCCTCTCTCCCCCTTTATTAAAGGGGGATGAAAGGGGGATTTTATAAATGTTGGTATATCTTTTCTATAACAGATTCAAGATTTTTAATTACTTCTATATTTGAAAATCGTAATACTTTTAAGTGCAATTGTTTAAAATAGTTATCTCTTATTCTATCTTTCTGTTGTCCTTGAATAATATAATGTTGTCCACCATTAATTTCAATAACTAAACCTGCTTTAGGACAATAGAAATCAGCAATAAAATCTCCAATAGGTTTTTGCCTATAAAATTGATATCCTTTTAACTGTTTTCGTCGTATCTTTGACCATAAAATTTTTTCAGCCTCAGTCATATTCTTTCTTAATTCCCGTGCATATTTCTTTAATTTTTTATTATACCTTAACATTACTAATTTAGTAAATCCTTCTCTTTACCTTTTTATCAAGAAAGGATAATTGCGGTTTTATTATGCTATGTTTTTCTCCGTTTTTTATGTGCTGCAGGGAAAAGGACATTATTTAAAATAAGTCTATAACCAGGTGAGTTTTTATGAAGCGACAAATCAGTTGGTGGGTCACCAACAAGGTGCCGATAATCTTCTGGGTCATGGCCACCTAAAAAAGTAAATGTGCCTTTACCAAATTCACCGTGAATATATTTAACTCTGTCTGTTTCAGGCGTTTCACCTAAAATTGTCACTGAATCTTTTATCACTTTGCGATTGAATGCTGTGGTCTGTCCTAAAAATCCTTTTATAACATTTTTATGATTTTGAACAAGCATACAGGGGACAGGGTCTTCTTTTGCAGAAAAGTCAAACAATGTGAATGTATCAGGTTTATAATATAATCCTTCTTTCATTATATCAATATCAATATTAGAAAATTCATATATATATGGGTCAAATATCAACTTAAAATCTTCAAATGCAAAAGTTTTAGTAAAGTCAAGTTTTTGTTGGGCATCAGGGTCATAAGGGGTGCCATCAATTTCTGGTGGAATAATATCAATTCCTTCAGCAGCAAGAGCAATATCTATAGTATCACAAGCAGCACACATAGCAAAAAGAAATCCACCAGATGCAACATAAGATTGAATCATTTTTGCAACAGCACATTTCTCAGCCTGAACAGATTTATATCCCAATCTACGTGCCATTTTGGTAAAAAATGCAACTCGTTTCTGGTACCATTCAGCTTTTCTAAAATTCGCATAAAATTTACCATATTGACCTGTAAAATCCTCATGATGAAGATGCAACCAATCAAATTTTTCAAGTTGACCTAATAGAACTTCTTCATCCCAAAGCCGTGTATAAGGAATTTGTGCATATTCCAGAGCAAGTCTTACAGCATCATCCCAAGGTTCTGCAAATGAAGGTGCATATACCGCTATTTCTGGTGCTTTATCTAAAAAAATACGGTTCATATTATTCTCTTCTATTATCTGATAAATTTCTGTGAGCTGTATATCATTTACAGGCTTAAAAGATACACCCATAAGATTAGCTTTTTCTCTGTTTTTCGGTGTATCCGAAATAAGAAAAGAACCATTTCTATAATTTAAAAGCCATTCTCCTCTCTCTCCCTGTGTTAAAACCCAATAAACCAATCCATAAGCACGAAGATGGTCAGTCTGTGTATCATCCATATAGATTAACAATTTTCCTGATTCAATATTAAAAGATAGCCCCAAGAGAAATATCATTATGATATATATTCTTTTCATATTTATATTAATTTACACCATTATTTTTAGAATGTCAAGGTGCTGATTAACTTTTATAATTGCGCTTATTATAATATAAAAGACTTTTATTTATATTAATTTTAGAAACATTAATACTGGAGGGACGATATGATTTTACATAGGATTTATAATAATGGTAAGATAAAAATTTTAGATAAAAATCTTCCTAAACTAAAAATAGAAGTTGAAATAAGGATTAAAAATAAACCCTGGCAAAGAAAGGTAAGAAGAATTAAATTAGTAAAAGGAGAGCCTATTTCTGCTACTATAGAGGAAAGGTATAGTGAATGAGAGTATTTTTTATCACCACGAGTAGCTGTAAATCTAAAGGCAGGATACAACTATCTATATATATATGGCGATGCATAAAAAAGCGCAACTTTTTTATGCAAAACACAAGATTCTTTAAATTACTTCATATTAACTGGATATAGAATAATAGTCGCATTAGAAGGTAGATTGTTTAACTTTTCTGGTTTTTCAATAATTTCTAACAAAAACTTTCTTGCTAATTCTAAATTTATTTCCATTAACTCTTTGTCTGGTATTTTCTTTTTATTTCTTTTCTTTTTCACTATAACCACACCTCCTTAAATATTTCTCCCAATTCTGTTTAATATCATCAATTGCAAAATTAACGACCTCACCTAAATTTTTCCTGTTATTTGTTATTAAAGGGATTATATAATTTTTCTTCATATTTCTCCCTTCTTCCTGTAAGTAATTTTGACATAAAAATCAAACTCCTTTTTTCATTCTATCACTTTTTATTTAATTTTCAAGTCTTTTCGGTCTTGAGAATGAAAACATATCACATCTGGAACCTTATTTTACTGATAGGAAAATCAAAGGCAATTCCTGAGCCTGTCAGGAACAGACTGGGGATTTTTAAACTCGCACAAAGTAATATCTATTTCTCTTTCTTCCATATCTGTTCCTTTATTATAAACATTTCAATAAAATGTCAATCTTTTTCTGAAATTTTCAGCAATGATGAATGAAAAGCCCATATTTACATAAATTCCACATACTTAACTGTCATTGCAAGCCTTTCGCTATTCGCTAAGGAAGGTGAAGCAATCACCTATTTTTTGAGATTGCATCGGTTGCTTTGCTCCCTCTTAATGACAAAAAAGGCTTTTCATTCGTCATTGCTGGGTGCACCAGAATAATGCAAGAGTATAAATTTGGTAAAAGATTGTTAAAATCAACCATGCGGTAAATGAATTAGATTTCTTCTCTATGATGTTTTATAACTTTTCCTTCCACCATAAATATTACATCTTCACAAATGTTTGTGGATAAATCAGCTATGCGTTCTAAGGAGCGGGAGATTCTTAACAAATGAAGTGAGCGCTCAATTGTAGAAGCATCAGAACTCATATAAGTAATTAGTTCTCTTAAAATTTGGTCTCTTAAATTGTCAAC
>CAZSCZ010000072.1:0-10762 GCA_964605455.1 uncultured Spirochaetia bacterium | reverse complement strand
GTTTGTGTTCCAGGTGAAACAGATATCTCTACAACTGCAGGCGAAACTGTTATTGCAGCTACAATTTTGGTAAAAAATACAATTATAAAACTGATAAACATAAACTTTTTCATTATAATCCCTCTTTTCTGCTTCATTCTTATTTATTTTTTACATTCAAAGAGCTTTTTTAAAGAAAGAGTATAAGCCGAGCCTTAAGATAGGCTCGGCTTGTAAATCTAAACTGTTCTTTATTCAGAAGATATTTCTACATATACATTGCTGGTCTTATACGGACCTGCGGGTTTACCATCAAATTGTCCAGCAATTGCCATATAGATGGTCTTATCAGTAAGTGGGGTAGTTTCACCATATTCTGGCATAGTAATATTGTAATATTGTCCACCAGTTCCATATACGATTTTGCGATAACCTACCATATCTACACCACCTTTTACCCAATGAGCGATATTATCAACTGGTTTTGAAAAATCTCTTTTCCATCCTTTTTCCCAGTCTTCGTATGGATAACCGCTTGAAGGAGTAACATATCCGCCATTTGAACTATGGGAAGAGAGGTCAATTTCATGAGATAGTAACAGACCTGTGGCACCTTCACCTATATGAGTATAATAGTCTTTGAAATAGCCCCATTCACCATTATCTATGCCAGCTTGGCTACATTCTGTAGTAGTATTCTCATCATAACAGGACCAGAGTAGTGGAGCAACATAATCTGTGTTATCCTGATTAAGCATTCCATTTGCTTCTTCATAGTCGTTCCAGAATCCAGTTTCATAACTGCCCAAATGTTTGCTAGGACTATATCCTTCATTAGAGTTAGCAGTATAAACCTGGATATTGAACATATTGTTACCTGGCTCAAAATCAATCTTTAGGACCTCTACAGCAGTAGCGAACTTGCCGTCTTTAAGAGCAGTGGGGTCCACACTTGTAAATTCTACCACTCCGTTTTTTGCTGTGCCACCAAATTTGCCTGTCATCTGAATATCTGTTACAAAGATGGACATTGGTAAGGACTGAAGTGTAGCAGTAACTTCCACCTGCTGCTTGGTTTGACCATAAATTACAGGTGCAAATAGCAGGAGCATCCCTGCTATAATCAGCATAATTTTTTGCATAATTTTTCACCTCCTTTTTATAAATTTTTTTCAAACTGCAAAAATGTTTTATTACAAAATATGTTATATCCCCCTCCCTGCTTATATTTTAGAAAACTTTTTCGCTTTACGAATTTATTTAATAATATAGCACAAAAAAATTCAAATGTCAAGTAATTTTTTAAAAATTTTTTAAATTTCACCTTCAATATATACACCCTTTATTATATTTTAAGTATCCTTTTATCTATAAAAAGGCATATTCCGCCTCTCTCGTATTTATTTAAATTGTGTTCGGAAATTATAATTTATAGTTAACATTATAAAAAATAGAATATATTTTAGAAAAAAGTGGGGGGATGTTTTGACTTAAATTTTATAGATTAACAATTTACAATCGTTTGCAAAAATTATCTTGACAATTTTATTTTATTATAATATCTTACACAATATAAAGAAGATATTATGATTATTTAATTTTGAATTTGTTTTATTATGGGGCTTTATTATGGCAAAATTATCTTTTTGGGCATTACCAAATGACCCTGTAGAAGGAAGTCGGCTAATCCAAAAAGAAATAAGTATATTTACAGAATTGACAAATATAGAAGTAGAACTTATAGAAATTCCGTGGGGTAAGATATGGGAATACCTAATAAATTCTGTTAAAGGAAATAATAAGCCTGATGTGGTCCAAATAGGTAGTTCCTGGGTAAGTATTCTATCCGCAATAAATTATCTGGCTGATATTACTGATATAGTTAATAGTAATGAATTTATTTTTAATATTTCACCAAAAATAAGAAACAGATATTATGCTATTCCATGGTTTCTGGATATTGCATTATTATTTTATAAAAATAGTAAAATAAAAGACACATCAATAGAGTCACTTGATGATTTTTTAAGCATATGCAAAAAACATAAGCAGGAAGTTTTAGCGTTAGGTGGGAAAAAAGAGCATATATTACTTCAATATATTTCATCTTTTGTATGGGGTAGTGGTGGAAATTATACTGTAAATAACTATATTGATTTAACCACAGGTAAAAATTTTGAAGGTATAAAATTGTTTTTTGATATTCTAAACAAGTACGGAATAAAAGATTTACTAACAAATAAGTATGGAGATGTTTTATGGGATTTTTTTCTCCGTGATAGAGGTATTTTCTGTTTTGCTAATATATGGACAACACGTTCTTTTATAAAAGCGCATAAAAAGGAGTCTGTTTTTACTGCTGTAAATATACCTTGCTTAAATAGCAGTAATTGCAATTTTGTTGGTGGTAGCTGTCTCGGAATAGTTAAAGGGACCAAAATGTTTGATGAAAGCAAGGAATTTATAAAGTTTTTAACATCCAATCTTTCTCAGAAAAGATATATTTCATTCATAGGAATGATTCCTGTTAGAAAAGAGACTTTTAATAAGGTAATAGATAATTTTTTATTTCCTGATGCAATAACTAAGGCGATAAAGAATGGGCGAACATATCCGCCTGTGCCATTTTGGGGCTCATTTGAAGAAATATTTGTCAACAGTATATATAATATATTTCAACTTATAAAACATAACAAATATACACATCAAAGGTTAAAAAGAGAATTAAATCTAACAAATAAAAAAATCAATTTTTTAATTGATTTATGGAAAAGAAAATAAAAAATTTACACAAAAAGGAGGATTGCATTTAAATTATGTCCAATGATAATATAGGCTCTACTTATTTCCATAATATTTTATGTAGTCCATTAAATGAAAATGAGGGCTTAAAAAATGTTTTAAATTATTTAATAAATAATATTATAGTAGACAGGGTAAATATATTTACCTACAATTCTGAAAAAAATACTCTTCAATCAGAAATTGTATATTTTAATCAACATATTTTGATTGGAGATGAGGAATTGAATTTAAATAATGATATAAATGATGACCAGCGAATTCTTTCAATAAAAAAGCAATCTCCTATTATTTCAAGCAAAGAGCTAATTTTTCCTTTATTTTACGATAATAAACTTTATGGGCTTGTTACTGTTGACAGAAGTATTTCTCATAAGCCATTTACCAAAAAAGAGATAGAATTTATTAAAGAGATAGCATTTTTTATATGTGTTGGTATAAGGCAAAACAAACTTTTACTTGAACGAGAAATAAGAATAAAACAATTAAATGCACTTTTAGAGATAAATATGTTATTAGGGGGTAATTATTCGTTATCTTATATATTGAAAGTAATTCTTAAAAATTTAATTAAATATGGCAGATTTGATAGAGCAAGGCTTTATCTTCATAAAAAAGGAAATACTTACAAGTGTGTATATAGTGAGAGCATAATTAATAAAATAAATTTTGGGAAAGATAATCTTTATGATGTTAAATCTTTTTATAAAAAGAATTTTTCTGATATTTACTATGTGGTGCCTTTAAAAAATAATGATGCAAATCCGTATGGATTTATAGAGGTAGATAATTTAATTTCTCAAATAAAATTGGATAGAAGTCAGATTAATTTTCTTAAAATAGTTGGAGCACAATTATCGCTTTTTCTCAAAAACTACAATTTAATAAAAAAACTTAAAGAGATTTCTATCACTGATCCTTTAACTGGTGTATTTAATTATAGATATTTTATGGAATATCTTGAAATTGAAATGGAAAAAGCAAAAAGATTTAAATATCCTTTTTCACTCCTTTTTCTTGATGTAGATAATTTTAAACTGATAAATGACCAATATGGACACTTAAATGGCGATGAAGTATTAAAAAGGGCGGTTGAAGTTATAAAAATATATACCAGAAAAAGTGACATTTTATGTAGATACGGTGGTGATGAATTTGTTATAATTGCATCTCATATAGATAAAAAGCAGGCAAAAGCATTTGCCAAGAGGTTATCTTCAAATTCTATATCAGTAGAATTTGATAATGAAGTAAAAGAAATAACTTTCAGTGTTGGAATATCCTCTTTTCCTGAAGATGCTAAGGATATTCAGAAATTGCTTAAAAAAGCCGACGATGATTTATATATTGATAAACGAAGAAAAAAAGGAGTAAAGTAAAGCGCTGCCAACGAAATGCCATCCAATAGGTGCTGAAAAAGTTCCTGTGTAAAAAAATTGTTGAAATTTTAAAAAAATGCGGTATATTTATATAGAGCGGATTACATACAATAGCAAAATTCTATTTTGGAGGTATTTAAAGATGAGAGCAAAATATGTATCTATTTTAATATCTATTCTTTTTTTAATTTCCTGTTCAAAAGAAATAATGACACCTACAGGTGAGCCTGTAAAGATACAGATTTCTCCACAAAGTGCTTCTGTAAGAGCAGGTGAAACAAAAAGATTTACAGTTTATGCTTATGATAAAAATAATAACTTTGTAAATATCACGCCACAATGGTCTGTTGAAGGTGATTATGGCATAATAAATTCAGCAGGAATATTTTATGCATTACCTGAAACCCCTGCTCCTTTCCCAAAAACAGTATATGTTGTTGCAAAATATGGAAACCTTACAGATAAAGTCTCAGTTAAGATATTATTACCAGTTTTAGGAGTTTTTACTGAATCATATCCTGAATTGCATTATGATAGATGCCCTCTTAGCGCAACTAATGACCATAAAGCAGTAATAATGATGAGATGGCCACCTTCTCCTATTTGCTGTGAACTTTCAGCTACTTATAATCCAGATGAATATACAGAAGGCACAAGGGGATTAAAAATAGAAATAACTGGGGATGGAGGAATGGCTATAAAATTCGCAGTTTTTATTAACTGTGAGACTAAATGGAAAGGAGGAACATATGACAATCTGGGACGAGACCTTTCTGCTTATTCTAATGGCAAAATAACATTTGATGTAAAATGTGAAACAGCTAATGATTTCTTTATAAAAATTGAGGAAAATGACAACATTGATACGGATGATTATAATAAAAAGTTTTTCGAAGATATATTAGGAATAGACCCTGATAATCAGTGGCATCATTGTGAGATACCATTGAATGATATTATACCATCACTTGCGAATGGCTTAACGAATATTAGTGTGCCTTTTGGTCTTCATGGAGCTAACCTAGGAGCTTCATCATCGAATCCAATAATTGTCTATCTTGATAATGTATTGTGGGTACCAGCAGAATAATTAGGTATGAAAATCTGGGAATATAGATTAACTATTTGGCTTTATTTTTCTCTCATATAAATCTATTGCACCATATTCAAGCATAGTAAGTTAACTTAATCATAATAAAAAATTAAAATTAATTTTATCTTCAGCACACTCTTCAACAAACTTGACGATTTAAAAAATAAAATATAGATTATTATACTATAAAGGAGCGAAAAAGTGATAGATAAACTGGTGCAGTGCTGTAATGTAAAATTAAAGTCTAAATAAAAATAATATTAAGAGGTATCTAAATAATGAATCCCTGGAGAAAAGATACTAATAAACCTATGGTTTTGGGACATAGAGGTGCTATGGGGCTTGCTCCTGAAAATACTATTGCTGGAATAAAAGAAGGCATTAAACATAATGTTAATATGGTTGAAATTGATGTTCAGCTTTCAAAAGATAAAAAGCTTATAGTAATCCATGACCATACAGTTAACCGCACAACTACAGGAACAGGATATGTGTGTGAACTTACATCTGCTCAGATAAAAAAATTAGATGCTGGTATTAAATTTGACAAAAAATTTAAGGGTGAAAAAGTCCCATTATTAGAGGAAGTTATTCAATTTTTGCTTAATCATCCTAATGTGAAACTTAATATAGAGATAAAAAATGGACCTGTATTTTATCCAAGTATTGAGGAAGAAATTGTTAAAATTATTGATGAATATAAATTTTACAATCAAGTAATTATTTCATCATTTGACCATTTGACATTGAAAAAAATAAAAGATATAAATCCTGAGATTTATACAGGGCTATTATACAGTTCAAGGATTTATAATCTTGAGAAGTATGTAGAAGAACTTCAACTATCAGCTATACATCCATTATGGTTTTACCTTACACCTGAAATTGTTGATTCAATGCATAAGATGAATATTGCGGTAAATACCTGGCTAATTAATGATATGGAATTATACAATAGATTTTCGAAAATGGATATAGATAGTTTTGGCACAAATTTTCCGAATCTTTTTAATAGTAAAGAAGCATTGTAAATAAAAGTTACTATATTATATCCGATAGCTGGGGTTTTCTAACCTCGCTAAATATGTTGCACAGGGATGTGTCGCTTATCGGATTAAGGGATAAATAAAAATTTATAAATTCCAACATTTTGTTGCGAAAGAACACATTTATTGAAGGAGGAAGTTTAATGGATGAGTTTTTAAAAATAAAATGTCCAAATTGTGATGCTATACTTATAATAAACAGACATACAGGAGAGATAGTTGAAGTTCGGAAACCTCTTGTTAAAGAGAGTAGCGGGGACAGGTTTAAAGATGCATTTGAAAAATATAAAATAGAAAAGCAGGAATCTGAAAAAAAATTTACTCAAACAATAGAATCAATGAAAGTGAAAAAGAAAAAACTTGATGAATTTTTAAAAAATAGACTAAAAGAGATAAAGAAAGAATAAAATCACTTCAATAATTCTGAATGTATCCCAATATATCCTGCATAAGTTTTCATAATTTCTGAAATTTCTATTGACGCATTAATATAGTATCAGCATCTCTTCTTTATTTATGTTTATATCCAATTATTTTATTTAATTTTTTTATCTGGAAAAATTTTTCTATAGTTAGCAATAAGAAGCAGAGCAAATTTTATACTAAAATAAAGAAAAATTATATTTTCCCGATAAATTAGAAAAATAAGGTAAAGATAATATGCCATATAAAAAGTTCAAAACAATTATTGCAAGAATAAGATTTTATATATTTCTTCTTGGAGCCTTTCTGGGGATAGAAATTCCTCTTTTTATTTTTACATATTTCAAAATCTTTCCAAAACACAGAAATTTTATCTGGATTTTAACTTTATTAATAGGGATTGGAAGTGCATATATAGTTCATTATATGATAAAGGGAATTATAAATGAAGATTATAGAATAAAACTTTTATTTGATACTACACCATATGAAGGAGAGGTAGACAATGAAAAAGCATGAATTTATTGGATTATTTTTGGCAGTTGGAATAATAATTTTTACTTACCTTGTAAATTATTTTTATGATTATGTAGCAGATATATTTAATCCCAATATTGTATCTGCAAAGATAAACAGTGAAGGTGGCAATAATGATTTAGATTCAGAGAAGGTTTTTAATCCACTCATTGTAAAAACATCTAAACCGCGTTATTTAAGATATGAGCTTGTAGAAATTTTTGCTAAGTATCAAGATTTATCAAATCAACCTATTACTACAGGGACACTTATAGCCTCGGTATATAGAGGGGGGAAAATTGTTAAAACTATTGGAGAGATGAAAGAGGTGGAATTAAGATATAATCCTGAATCAGGGCTATGGGCAGGCAAATGGCCTATACCGTGGAATCCCAAATTAGGAGAATATCAATTGCTTGTCAAAGCATTACCAGATTATCCTGGTCCTGTTTTAACCTCAACTACTAAATTTGAGATTATAGGAAAGAATCCGCCGAAGCGAAAAAAGGCACTTTGTGCAATTCTTCTGGAATATGGTGGAGATATTTTATCTAAAAAAATTATTGGACCAGATGGTCGCAAAGGGAACTGGTATAATATAATAAGATGGGCAAAATTTACAGGTGCAAATGCATTATTTATGCTTGCTGGTGAAACGGAAACTTATAATATAATGGTTACACCTGAAAAGCCATTTGACCCAACAAAATTGAAAGCAATTAAAAAAATCGCAAAATTTGCAAAAAAGGAAGGTTTAATATTTGGAGCTTGGATTATGAGCTTTGGGTATCAGGGACAACACTGTGAAAAATTGGGATATAAGCCTTCTCTTGCATTTAGTCCCAAAACAGGTGCCTTATATCCTTCATATATGCATATATCTCTTAATGACAAAAAAAGATTTGAGGACCTATTAGAACTTGTTAAAAGATTTGATGCAGATCCTAATATTGATTTTATAGGCATAGATTATATAAGAACTGGTCATCTGGACGGTTATGAAATGGCTGATGAAGTAGTGCGTGATATGAATATAGCTGTGCCTGACAGATGGGAAAAAATGTCGCTTAGAAAGAAGGCAGAGTGGTTTGCAAGAAAGATACGGATTGAAAGAAATAAAAATATTATAGAGAAATGGCAATGGTGGAGAGCACATAAGTCTGCTACAATTGTTAATAAGCTAATTGAATATTCTGGAACAAAAAAGCCTGTATGGGTATTTACACTTGGATGGGAACACGGAAAGCAACACGGACAGGACCCATTAATGTTTACTGATGCAGGAGTTACTTATGATGCTGTTATGCTTTATGAAGCAAATCAGATACAATTTAGACAAGTGCTTGTTGATTGGAAAGGATATATTTCTTCAAAGCAGGTAAATATACTTGTGGGTGAAAGTGTTGATGTTACTTTACTTGATAGTCGGTATCTTAATCCGCCTGAGGAATTAGTAAGAAGAACCATACTTGGGAGCAAAAGAATAACATTTGGCGGTATGGCAGATGGGGTGTTCTGGCATGATATTTCAAGAGCTTTGTGGGGTAAAAGAGGTATATATACTCCTAAAGAATGGTTCATTACTGCTGGAAAAGTATTCTCTGAATTTAGATTGGAAAAAGGTGAACTTGAAATAAAAACTTCTATAGCTGCTCCTAAAAAAGTATATCTACATACTATTTTTAATGTTGTTGTTAATATTGAAAATCAAAGCTTAAGAGGAATTAAAAATATAAAAACAAGGATTATTAAGACAACTGGTGTATATCCGCTCCAAAAAGAGATTGTAACAGCTTATATTGGGCCAGGTGAAATTAAAAGTTTAAATTTTAAAGTAAAAATTTCGCCTCCTGTGCAAGAGATGAGAAGTAAATATATGCTATCAGCAATAAGTGAATGGAATCGCCACCAAAAATCATTTGACTTTAAATATATTCGTGGAGTAAGATATTATGGAAAAAAATAAGATTATTTTAAAGCCCGTTCAATAGCCTTTAATATTTTCTTCTCATTTGATTTAAAATCAAAACATGCTTCTATTTCACTTAACGAAAGATGCTTTCTTATTTCTGTATCTTCTTTTACCATTTGTTGGAAATTCCCTTCAGTTTCCCAAGCTTTATTTGCAATTTTTTGGACCATTACATATGCATTATTTCTTAAGATACCTTTTTCTATTAGCTTAGTTAAAATATTTTGAGAAAATACCAATCCTTTTGTAAGATATATATTTTTTAACATTCTATTTTTATTAATTTTTAAATTTTTAAGAATATATAGAATTTTCTCAAGTATATAATCAATAAGAATTGTAGAATCTGGAAATATTACACGTTCTACAGAAGAATGAGAAATATCTCTTTCATGCCAGAGCGCAACATTTTCAAGTGCTGCAATGGAATTTGCTCTCAAAATTCGGGCTAAGCCTGAGAGCTGTTCACACATTATAGGATTATGTTTATGTGGCATAGCAGATGACCCTTTCTGTCCCTTGCCAAAAGGCTCTTCCAACTCTAATGTTTCTGTCTTTTGCAAAAGCCTTATCTCAAGTGCTATTTTTTCTATAAAAGCCCCAATAAGTGCTATGGTTTGAATATAAAATGCATATCTGTCTCTTTGAATTATTTGCGATGAAATTTTAGCAGATCTAAGACCAAGTTTCTTTAATGCAATTGTCTCAACTCTTGGGTCTAAATTTGAATATGTTCCAACAGCTCCTGAAATCTTACCAACTTGCATCTCTTTTGCTGCAAATTTAAATCTTTCTATATTTCTTTTGCATTCCTGATACCATAAAGCAATCTTAAATCCTAATGTTATTACTTCAGAATGAACACCATGCGTCCGCCCAATCATATAGGTTAGTTTATGTCTTTTAGCCATTTTCTTTAATTCAGAGCTTAGAAGCTTTAACTTTTTTAAAATTAAATTACTTGCATCTTTTACAAGTAAAGCAAATGCTGTATCAATAACATCAGAAGATGTTAAACCGAGATGAATATATTTAGAATGCTCGCCAATCATCTCTTCAAGACTTGTAATAAATGCAATAACATCATGTCGCGTAACTTTTTCTATCTCTTCAATTCTTTTTATATCAATTTTTGCTTTCTCTTTTATGAATTTTAAAGATTCGGATGGAACCTTCCCCAGCTTTGACCATGCTTCGCATACCGCAATCTCAACATCAAGCATCTTTTTAAATCTATTTTCTAAATTCCATATACTTCCCATTTCCGGAAGTGTATACCTTCCTATCATTGTAATCCCCCCTGTATATTATGTTTTAGGGACGGTGCACAACTTTATTAATTTTTTGTAAATCAACACACCTAAAGGTGTGTTTCTACTTTATTGTATGTTGCCATAAGCCATCACCTTTATGTTTCTACTTTATTGTATGTTGCCATAAGCCATCACCTTTAAGCCATACCCACTTTATCCTGTGCATTTAGTGCTACAAACCGATTTAATAAAGTTGTGCACCGTCTATGAAAAGAAAAAGTCAACTACTTTTTTAAATT
>CAZSCZ010000071.1:0-11130 GCA_964605455.1 uncultured Spirochaetia bacterium | reverse complement strand
AAAAATTAAAGATGACACAAAAAAATCTAATTGACGTCATAACCACATTTGTAAAAGTTATAGAATCACATGACCCATATATGCGAGGTCATTCTCCGCGTGTTGCTAAATATGCTATGATGTTAGCTAAAAAGATGGGTGCTCCAAATGAATTAATCCAAAATTTGGCATACGCAGGGCTATTTCACGACCTTGGAATGATTATGGTGCCACAAAGTATTATTCATAAAACTACTGAATTATCAATGAAAGAATGGGCAGTTGTTAGAAAACATCCAATATATTCGGTTAAATATATAGAAAATATAGAATCACTTAAAGATATTATACCTGTGATACTTCATCATCATGAGAGATGGGATGGAAAAGGATATCCAGATAAACTTAAAGGAGAAGATATACCACTTGGTGCAAGAATATTGTTTATTGCAGAATCATATGATGCTATTGTTTCTAAACGGCCATATAGAAGAGCAAGAACACGCGATGAAGCAATAACAATATTAAGACAAAATAGTGGCACCCAATTTGACCCTGTGGCTATAGAGAACTTTTTGTATTTACTTGAAAATAAGATTATATAGTTCAATACAGTTTTCCCAAAATTCTAATGGACAAATATAGTTAAATGCATAAATAATTGCACAATTCTTAATATGTATTGTCATTCCCGCTAAAGCGGGAATCTATAATTGAAACAATATAAGTAATTATAGGCCCCTACTTCCGCAGAACCTGCCCCTGCGGATGCAGGGGAATGACAATCTTAGCTATATTGTACGAAAATTTATGCATTTAACTATAAATCACTTGATTTAATAAAAAAAAATATTATATTAACTAAAGAATAGAATCTTTAAATAATTATAGGAGGGTCAATGAGTAAGAAAAGAAAAGAAATAAAAAGCTCTAAAGAGATTGCTGAGGAAAAAGCTAAACAACAGGAACAAAAAGAGGAGTTAAAAGAGGCAGCACAACAACAAGGAGAAAAAGAGGTAGAATCTCAGAAAGTTCAAGTTCCCAAGGGGGAGAAATTGGAATTAACATTTTCATCTTATTTAATAATGCTTGGTGCGTTAGGTTGGCAGTTTTTAGGTAAGGTTCCTAATCCTGTAACTGGTAAGATTGAAAAAGATTTATTACAGGTTAAGCAAATTATTGAGCTTTTAGAAATTCTGGAACAAAAAACAAAAAATAATCTTTCTGAGGACGAAGAAAATATACTCCGTTCAACTCTTGTAAATCTTAGATTGAATTATGTAGATGAGGTAAAAAAGAGCGAAAAAGAAGGAGGAAAATGATAATATGCCCTGTGGACGAAAGCGAAAACTTAAAAAGATTAAAAAACATAAACTGAAAAAAAGAAGAAAAAGAGATAGGCATAAAAAGAAAAAACAATAAAGAAAGGCAAATTTTAATGAAAAAAGATACAAGACTGATTGAACGTTTTTCTAATTTAAAAAAGAAATTATATAAAGAGATAGAGAAGGTAATAATTGGGCAAAAAGAGATACTTGAAAAGATTTTAATTGCATTACTTGCACAAGGACATTGTATTATAATTGGGGTGCCTGGGCTTGCAAAAACTTTGCTTGTAAAGGCTTTGGCTAATGCGTTAGATTTAAAATTTAATCGGATCCAGTTTACACCCGATTTAATGCCATCCGATATTACTGGAAGCGATATTATTCAACAAACTAAAACAGGCAAGCGTGAATTTCAGTTTGTACCTGGTCCTATATTTGCGAATATAGTTCTTGCAGATGAAATTAATCGGACTCCCCCCAAGACTCAATCTGCTTTGCTTCAAGCTATGCAAGAAAAAATAGTTACTGTAAATGGTAAAACCTATTCGCTTGAACTTCCTTTTTTTGTATTAGCTACTCAAAATCCAATTGAGCAGGAAGGAACTTATCCTTTGCCAGAAGCTCAACTTGATAGATTTATGTTTAGCATTGATATTGATTACCCTGATGAAAAATCAGAAAGAGAGATTGCTAAACGAGATACATCTGAAAAATTAAATTCAATTAAAAAAATAATAAAAAGGAAAGAACTTCTGGAAATACAAAAAATTGTTGAAGAAGTACCTGTTTCAGATTATGTTCTAAATTACGGAGTAAAGCTTATACGGCTTACGCGGCCTAATGATAATAATCCTATAAAATATGTTAATAAATTTGTTGAATGGGGAGCAGGAACAAGAGCAGCACAATATCTTGTCCTTTCTGCAAAAGTAAAAGCTCTTCTTGATGGAAGATTCGCTGTTGCCAGAGATGATATAAACTTTGTTGCATTTAATATCCTTTCTCATAGAATTATACCAAATTTTAATGCTGATGCAGAAGGAATAAAGCCAAGACATATCATTAATGAAATTATAAAGTATTTAAAAACATCTATAAAATAATTTTATGGCATCTCAAAAATCTAATAGATATATTCTTCCACATCAAATTGCTAAATTAAAAAATCTTGCTATAAAAGCTCAAACTATTGTTGAAGGTGTGCTCACTGGACTTCATAAAAGTCCACATCATGGATTTAATGTTGAATTTAAAGAACATAGACAGTATTATCCTGGTGATGATATTAAATATATAGATTGGCGTGTGTTTGCAAAAACTGATAAATTTTTTATAAAAAGATTTGAAGAAGAGACAAATCTGTTTATTTATCTTTTGCTTGATATTAGTAATTCTATGGGATTTAAATATAAAAATTCGCAGATTACAAAAATAGAATATAGCAAATATATTGCTGCATCTCTCTTATATCTTGCTTTACTACAAAATGATGCACCTGGCATCACATTATTTTCTCAAGAAATTATCAACTATTTTGCTCCTAAAAATAGTTTCGCTTATATTAATGAAATTATAAAAAATCTTGAATATGTGAAACCAGCAGGTAAAAGTGAATTTAAAAAAAATTTCATTAAAATTGCAGAAAAAATAAAAAAACGCTCTATGGTAGTTATTATCTCAGATTTTTTGGGTGAAATAGATAATATTATAGAAGGAGTGAAATATCTTAAAAGTAAGAAAAATGAGATTGTGTTATTTGTAATAAATGATAGATTTGAATATGAATTCCCATATAATGAAAATATAAAATTTATTGATATGGAAAATAACAATTTTATTATTTTAAATGCATATTATATACAGGAAGAATATAGAAAGAATTTTAATCTTCATTATTTACAGCTAAAAAGTTTTGCCTTGAAGTCAAAAATAGACTATTATTCATTTGATACTTCTACAGATTTTGGTAAATGTTTATATAATTATTTAATAAAGCGAAGTGAGATAAGATTAAAAAAATAAAATAAGCAGGCAAAAGCCTGCTTATTGTTGGAAAAGATTCTTTCAGAATTTATCTACTATGGCGTCTAAATCCACTTCTTTTTCCACCACGATAATTGTTCCTATTAAAATCTTTTCTGGGTTTTGCGTTATCCACTTTAATGGTTCTGCCATCAAATTCAGTGCCATTTAAAGCTTCTTTTGCAGATGCAGCTGCTTCAGGTGTTTCCATCTCTACAAACCCAAAGCCTCTGCCAGAAATAATGTTAACTGATGTTACATTACCATATGAGGAAAATAATTCTTTCAAGCTTTCCTCACTGGTTGAATAGCTAAGGTTTCCTACATAAAGTTTACTCACAGTCACTTTTCCTCCTTAAAAAATTTTTTGAGTATGCTATTTGCCCCCAGATTTGTATCTGTTACCAGGAAAAGCATATAGCATATTTTTTAATTAAAAAAAATATATTACTTTTATTTTAAAGAGTCAATATTTTTAGTTTTCCCATTCTGGATAATATAATATTCGTGCACAAAATTGACAGTGATAAATCTTTATTCCTTTTCTAATATCATGAATAGTCTGCGGTGGAAGTGTCATATAACACCCAGTACACACCCCATCTTTTACTGCCACAATTCCTATTCCATTCTTATTTTTAGATATAAATTCATAATCAGATAGAATTTGTGGCTGTATCATTTTTGCTATCTTCTTCCGCTCTTTCATTAATTCCTCTAATTGACTCTTATTGGCACTTTCTTCTTTTGAAATCTGAGCCTGGAGTTCTTCAATATTCTTTTGTTCAGCCTGAATAATCTGTTCCTCCTCCTTTAATTCTTTTTTTAAATTGTCAATCTCATCTATAAATTTTATCACTTTCTCTTCCAACTCGCTTATCTCCTTTTTCGTAGTATTAATTTCAGCATCAATTGCATTTAATTCCTTTGCATTTTTTACTTGATAAAGTTTTTCCTGTAATTCCTTCAATAATTCTTCTTTCGCCTTGAGCTCCATTTGTATTTTCATATTCTCTACTTCTTTTTCTTTTACCAGATTTTTTTTCTTTTCATATGCTTTAAGACGTGGTTCAAACTCTTCTTTTAATTTGTTTAATTCATCGGGAAGTTTTTTCATCTCTTTTTTTATATTATAAATTTTTAAATCAATCTTTTGTAAATCTACGAGAGACAATAACTGCTCTTTTAAAGATTTCATTTCACCTCCTGTTAGTAAAATTTTAATGGATCCGTAATAATATCAGAAATTTCAAAAATTATTCCTGAATCAGAAAATAAATTTTTAAGGTCTTTTTTTAGTTCAGGTAACAAAATTTTTTCTGTATGATAGTGTCCTGCATCTATAACTGCAATTCCCAAATGTTCAGCATATTGGGCTGTATGATATTTCAAATCAGATGTAATTAAAGCATCAATTTTCTTTTCAAGTAACGATTTATTTATAAGAGATGCACCTGAGCCACCACAGCATCCAATAACCTTTACTTTTTTATTAAGTTCACCTACATATCTTAATTTCTCAATCTTTAACTTTTCCTTTATAATATTTAATAAATTCTTAAGAGTAATCTTCTGTGGAAGCTCACCGTAACTTCCTATTCCTATTTCTGGATTTTGAGGTTCCGCATCTATTGGTTTTATATTACTTAAATTAAAGATTTTTGAAATAAGATTAAAATAAAGTTTATCTATGTTTGTATGAAGAATTATTACAGCTATATTAAAAAGAAGTAATTCTTTTATTAAAAAAGAGATAAGATTATCAAATGCTAATATTGAAGTTAAAGGATTAAAAATTAGCGGATGATGTGAAATAATTAAACTGAATTTATGTTTTTTTGCGTACTCAACAATAGGATAAGATATATCTAATGTAATAAGAACCTTTTTTATTATTATATTTTCATTTGCTATTTGTAATCCAACATTATCCCATTTTTCTGCTAAGTAGAATGGAAACTCTTTTTTTAATTTATCTGTAAATTCTACAAGGTTATAATTTTTCAATATAGTATCCTTGCCTGATACACCGATTTAAACCTTTTTTGGGTCCGCCAGGACTCGAACCTGGGACCCGCTGATTATGAGTCAGCTGCTCTGCCAACTGAGCTACGGACCCTTATCTCTATTCTCTTCTCTCTTATATAACATTTTTTTTGCTCTATGTCAAGAATTTTTTTGAATTTTTCTGCAAAAAAATGGGAAATTGAATTATTTGGAAGTGCTTGCTGGGAAAGATTCAAATAAAGATTTTACTTCATAATCTTCTTTTTTCTCATCTGACTCTGAACTTGTTGCCTCCTTTTTCAATATTACCTCTATTTTTTGCTCTGCTTCTTTAAGCTTTTTCTTGCGAAATTTGATTAATTTTATACCCTCCTCAAAAAGCTCTATTGATTTATCAAGGTCAAATTTCTCTGATTCAAGCTCTGATACTATCTTTTCTAATCGTTTAATCGCATCCTCAAATTTCATCTCTTTATTATCCATATATATGAAGTTATAAATTTCTTTATTAAATGTCAACCCAAAAAATGGTTGTATCACAATATTTGCTATCACCCTGCTAAATTTTGATTGTTTTTAATGTTTTTGTCAATAAAATTTACTTAATTAAAAATCTGTATAAATCAGTGAGCCAATAAGTAATATAATACTGACAAATTTGCACGGTTTACAGAGTAACCTATTTTATAGTTAAATGCATAAATAATTGCACAATTCTTAACACATATTGTCATTCCTGCGAAGCGTGAATCTATAATTGAAACAATATAAGTAATTATAGGCTCCTACGTCCGCAGAGCCTGCCCCTGCATACGCAGGGACAGTAACAATCTTATCTACATTGTTACGAATATTTATGCATTTAACTATAAATAAATGTGAAACATTTACCAGTAGTTGGAAGATGGATAATATTAACAGACTATATCTCAAGATATTCTCTTAAACCTGAAAATCTTTTCCTTATTTTTTCAAGTGCTTTCATCTCAATTTGACGAATAGATTCAGTAGAAAGTCCAATTAGTTTGCCGGTCTGTTTTAAACTATATCTTTTGCCGTCATGCAGTCCAAAGCGATATCTTAGTATTTTAGCCTCTCTTTCTATAAGTGAATCTAATATTTGGGATGTTTCTTCTTTTAATAAATTCCTTAAGGCTATTGTTTCAGGATGATATTTCTCTTTCATATAAATGGGCAAAAAAGAAGGGTCATAGTTCTGTTTGATATCCTCGTTTAACGATAAAGAAGGTAACAACCACTGTAATAATTCTTCTACTTTTTTCTTTTCTACTCCTATCTCTTGTGAAATTTCATCAATTGTGGGGTGACGATTAAGTATTTTGATAAGTTTATTTAATTCCTTTTCTATCTTTACAAGCAACTCCCCTTTTCTTAACGGTAATCTTATACTTCTTTGATTTTTTATTAAAAATCTAAAAATTGCTTGTTTTATCCAGTTAGATGCGTAAGTACTGAACTTAACATTTTTCTTATAGTTGAATTTATCAACCGCAGTAATAAGACCAATATTGCCCTCTTGGATAAGGTCCATAATATTAATTCCTGGAACTAAAAAGTGCATTGCAATTTTAATTACAAGTTTAAGATTACTTTCTATTAGTTTTCTGCGAGCTTTCTCATCTCCTTTTGAAACTTTTTTTGCTATTTTATATTCCTCATCTGGTGTTAGTTCATTACTGCATTTTAAAATATTTGTAATGTAAAATTTGTAAGTATCTTCATTAAATTCATAAGTTGCTCTTACCATCTTTTACTCCTCATTAATTACAGTTAGCAATTTCTATGCCAAGTACAGAAAGTAAAAGCATTATATTATTTATTATATATCAATAATTATAGAGATTGCATAAAAATTTTTTAGAATACTTTTAATCCCACTTTAAAAAATATGGAATAAATTATACGCTCTTATTTTTTATTTGTATAAATTTTATACATAGAAAGATTGAATGCAAATTTTTGTGCTATTAATTAATAGGGTTTAAATTGTCCTGTAACACAGCCTTTAGTGGTTGAAACCTCTTCAGACTGTGCGATTATGGGCAAAATAGGAGCTCATAAAGCCTTTTTCAGATGCTGAAGCGTCGTTTTACTAAATTCTCATCTCTCTAAAACTTGTTATAATAAAATTATTACAAAATAACTTTTAAACTCGCTTGAATCTATATTTATTTATGTGGGGCGGAGGATAGGGAATAAGATTGTGTCGCGGATACTGTTTGTATTTATTAAAAGCATAATTAATCTATCAATGCCTATCCCAAGACCACCTGTTGGTGGCATTCCGTATTCTAAAGCAATAACATAATCATCATCCATTGGATGAGCTTCAAGATTTCCTTTTTTTCGCTTTTCTACCTGCTCTTGAAACCTTTTTAACTGTTCTTGAGGGTCATTAAGTTCTGAGAATGCGTTTCCAATTTCTCTACCTGCTATATATGGTTCAAATCGTTCTACAAGTTCAGAATTATCTCTTTTTTCTTTGGCAAGTGGTGAAAGTTCTTTAGGATAATCTATAATAAATGTTGGTTGGATCAATTTTTCTTCTACTTTTTCTTCAAATATTTCCTGTGCAATTTCCCATTTGCTCATATTGTCTTCTATTGGTATATCGTGTTTTTCAGCTTCTTTTTTTGCCTCAATCGCATTTTTTATTTTAGTGAAATCTATTCCGGTAAATTCTTTTATTGCATCAAGGAATTTTATTCTTTTCCACGGTTTCTCAAAATTTAGCATAACACCTTGATATTCAAATTTAAGACTACCTTTTATATTTATTATCACAAAATTAATCAGCTCTTCACACAATTTCATCATTACATTATAGTCTGCATAAGCCTGATAAAGTTCAAGCATTGTAAACTCAGGATTATGTCTTGTAGATATACCTTCATTTCTAAAATTACGATTAAGTTCAAATACCTTTTCAAAGCCTCCCACAATGAGGCGCTTTAGATAAAGTTCAGGTGCTATTCTTAGATACAGATCTATATCAAGCGCATTATGATGAGTAATAAATGGTCTTGCATAGGCACCGCCATATACAGGTTGCATCATTGGTGTTTCTACCTCTAAAAATCCTTTCTTTATCAAAAATTCTCTTATAAGCTGAATTGCTCTACTCCTTGTTCTAAAATTTTCTTTTACATCATCATTCATTATAAGGTCCAAATATCTCTGTCTATATCTTGTCTCAATATCCTGGATCCCATGCCATTTTTCTGGTAAAGGCAAAAGTGATTTTGCCAAAATTTTAAAGTTTTCAACTTTTATTGTAATTTCACCTGTATGTGTTTTAAATACTTCACCTTCAACTCCTATAATATCACCAATATCAATTTTTTTAAAAAGATTGAATTTCTCTTCACCAACAAAATCTAACCTTACATAAATTTGTATCATTCCTGTCTCATCTTTTATATGAGCAAATCCAGCTTTACCATGCATTCTTATAAGCATAAGTCTTCCTGCTACTTTAACCTTTTTCTTCTCCTTTTCAAGGTTCTCAAAATCTTTTTTTATTTCAGATGCTTTATATGTAACTTCGTAAAATGTAGGATATGGATCAATACCTGCTTCAATAATTTCATTTATTTTTTTTAATCTTATTTCTTTTAATTCTTTCTCTGCCATCATTTTTCTCCTTTAATTTTGTTTAATAATATTTCAAATCTATCTGGAATGTCAATCTCAAAATTCATCTCCCTATTATCTTGTGGATGACAAAATTTTATTTTTTTAGCGCATAGCATAAGTCCTAAAGCATCAAATTCTGTTTTAGCTCTTGTATAAATTGCATCACCAACAATTGGATGTCCAAGATAATTCATATGCACACGTAGTTGATGAGTTCTGCCTGTGTGCGGATAGAGCTTTACATAAGTAAAATCCTTGAGATATTCAATTACTTTATAAGATGTAAATGCTTCTTTCCCGCCAGTAAGAAGAACAGTCATTTTTTTTCTATGGAGTGGATTTCTGCCGATTCTGGTGCTGATTTCTCCTTCATAATTTTTAAGATTGCCTTTAACAATTCCTATATACTCTTTTTCAATTTTCCTTAATTTAAACTGCATTGAAAGATTTATTTGTGCCATATCATTTCTTGCAATTATAAGTATTCCGCTTGTATCTTTATCCAATCTATGGACAAGTCCAAATCGTGACAGATTTGTATTTTTTTTCATTTCCGGGAAATAGTAAAGTATTCCATTAACAAGTGTATGAGAATAATGTCCATAAGAAGGATGAACTACTAATCCTGGCGGTTTATTTATTACTATTATATCCTTATCAAAATAAATTATTTCAAAAAATATTTTTTCAGGTTTAACTTCAAGTTCCTTACCAAACTCAATGGGGATTTTTATCTCAATTTTATCTCCTGGCTTTAATTGATAGGACTGCTTAACTAAAATTTCATTTACAAGAATATAGCCCTGCTTAACAAATTTCTGGACTTTATTTCTGGAAATAGAAATTTCTGGAAATTCATCTTCCATTTCATTTGAAAGATGCTCAAACAAAAAATTATCTATTCTTTTATGTGCATCCTGTTCAGCAACAATAATTTTTTCTTTGTAATACTCAATTCTATTTTCGTTTTTCATATTACAAAAATAGAGTTATCTTTTTTCTCTTATTAATTTACTATACTTATAAAGCCAGATACCCAAAATTGTCATTAATATACTGATCCATTGGGAAACTGTTAAGCCAAGAAATTCAGGATTTACCCGCATAAATTCAATCAAAAATCTTGTTATTGCATAAAAAATTAGAGATAAAGATGCGATCTGCCCATTAAATTTCTTATGCTTATATAAAAGATAAAGAATTATAAAAAGTAGAAGTCCATTTATACTTGAGATAATTTGGGTTGGATATACAGGGAGCGAAAATTTATCAGTATGTTTAACAAGTCCTTCAAACAATTGATGTTCAAATGCAGGAGAGTATCCATAAAAATGTTTTGCAGGGAATCTTATAGCAAATGGAAATTTTTCTGGAGCAACTTTTCCAAAACAGCATCCATAACCAAAACAACCCCAGCGTCCAAAGAAAAGGCCAAGTGGGACTACGACCCCAACAATGTCAGATATTTTTAATACATCTAATTTCCTTTTTTTTACATAATAATATCCTGTAAAAATAGCACCTATAAGTCCACCATAAAAGACCATTCCACCTTCCCAAACTGCAAAAAATTTTAAGGGGTTTTGAATAAGATAATTAAAATCATAAAAAAGAAAGTAAAATAATCTTGCTCCCAAAACAGTGCCAATTAATACATATACACCTAAATCAAGTATATATTCTGGATTTATATTTTCATTTTTTCCTATTTTTATTGCAATATATAATGCAGCCAAAAAACCCAAAGCAACAGCAACACCATAGGTCCGTATGGGAATTGGTGCAAAAATGTAAGCACCTGTTATAATTGCCATCATCAAAATGGCATAAGATGTAATATTTTTTTTTAAATCTTTAATATTAGATACACGAGATTTTAAAAAAAGAAAAATACCACCAAGCAGTAAAATGCTTGCCACAATAAAACCTAAGTACATTTTAAACTCAAACTTTGGAATAATGAAAAGCACAGGTTTCATATCTTTTCTCCTATATTCTCAATAATCCATATTCCCAATAATCCATAACTACAGCACCAACACTTTCTTATTATTTCCTCACTCCATATGAAATGGGTTATTGTATTTGCATTTGTTATACTATTCGTATTCCAACCATTGTTTGAACAAATCACATA
>CAZSCZ010000070.1:794-11223 GCA_964605455.1 uncultured Spirochaetia bacterium | reverse complement strand
TTTATTTTCATATTTCTTCTGTTTCATATTTATAATATATATGATTATATCTCAATGTCAAGTCTGTTGCAAAGAGTGTTGAAAAATTACCCCCATTTTTAAGGAATCCTTTTATAATAAGTTGTAAAAACAGACCTTTAGGTCTGTTAAATATATTAAATTAACACACCTAAAGGTGTGTTTCTACATTTTTTATCAATATATTACATATTGTTAATGCACATATAAGATAAAATTTTATTTCATATAATTTTTGATATAAAAACAACTATAAAATATTTTTTCAACACTCTTTAAAAATTATCTTGACATTAAAATATAGATTTTATATATTTTATAATATCTCTGATAATTAAGGGCTCAAAATTTACTTAACCTTAAGAAAAAGATATGCAAATAACAAAAAGGGTTAAAGGAGAATATGTAATATTTAGTATTTCTGGAGACCTGGATATGAATAATGTTAAATTTGCAAAAGAAATTTTTAATAACGAAGTAAATAAAGGGACGAAATATGTAGCAATAGATATGAAAGAGCTCTCTTATATTGACAGTTCAGGCATTGGTTCCTTTATTGGACTTATGAGTAAACTTCGCAATGTGGGAGGACAAGTAATTTTGCTAAATATGAGCCCAGAAATTGAAAGAATCTTTAGTATCACAAAATTGCTTGCATTCTTTAAAGTATATAAATCCGAAGAAGAATTCTACAATGCAATAGGATATCCACCTGATTCTTCTGAAGAAGATTCTATACAAATATCGTAGTCAAACTTAAGAAATATTATCTATAGTTTAGATTTAATATTTTTTCTTTACCATAAATTAAAATAATATAATCTAAAGGTGGGCCACTCTCTCTTCCAGTTAATGCGATTCTTAAATTATGATAAAACATTTTCTTATCCGAATATTTTTTAGACAAATTCCTTAATAAATTTCTAATCTCTTCTAAGTTAAAATTCTTCAAATTTTTCAATGCCATTAAAAAGTCTTTTAATATTTTCTCATCTATTTTTTCTACTTTTGTTGGAGACTTAAAATAAAATTTCAAATTTTCTGGCACATCTTCAAGCAAAGTCAAATTATCTCTAATTGATTCTACCATTAATTTAAATCTCTCATAGTTTTTTTCTATTTCCTTTTCTGTTGCAAGATTTGATTTTATTATAAAAGGGATACTTATTTTTAGTAACTCATCTGAACATAAATTCCTAATATATTTTCCATTAAACCACTTCAGCTTCTCAAAATCATAAATTGCAGGACTTTTACCAAGTCTCTCAATTGTAAACGATTTTATTATTTTTTCTTTTGAAAGAATTTCGCATTTATCAGGATGTGACCAGCCAAGTAATGCAAGATAATTTATAACAGCCTGCGGTAAAAATCCCCTCTCTTTTAGATACAAAAGAGAGGTTGAATTATCCCTTTTGCTCAATTTTAAACGATTTTTACCAAGAATAAGCGAAATATGAGCAAATTCTGGCACAGAAAATCCTAATGCATTATAAAGCAATATTTGTCGTGGCGTGTTTGATATATGTTCTTCTCCTCTTATTATATGGGTGATTTTCATCAAATGGTCATCAATTACAACTGCAAAATTGTATGATGGGGTACCATCAGATTTAAAAATAATAAAATCTCCAATTAGATTAGAATTGAATTTAACTTTGCCTCTAACAAGGTCATTAAATTTTATCTCCTTATTAGGCTCAACTTTAAACCTTATAGATGCCTTATGCCCTCTCTCAAAATGCTTTTTAACCTCTTCTTCAGATAAATTTCTACATCTGCCATCATAAATAGGTGGCTTTTTTAAAGCAAGCATTCTTTTCTTCTTCTCTTCAAGTTCATTGTCAGTACAAAAGCAATAATAAGCTTTCTTCTCTTTAAGTAGCTTATTTACATATTTTTTATATATTTCAATTCTTTTTGACTGGAAATATGGACCTTCATCCCATTCAATTCCAAGCCATTTTAAAGAATCAATCATATTTTCTATAGCAATAGGAGTTGAACGTTCTTTATCAGTATCTTCTATTCTGAGAATAAATTTACCGCCATAACGCCGTGCAAAAAAATAATTAAATAATGCTGTTCGTGCACCACCAATATGCAAATATCCTGTAGGCGATGGTGCAAATCTTACTCTTATTTCTCTCTCATTCATTTTAAAATACTACCAATAAATCTTATGGAAATTCATACATATGGGGAAGTTCTTTATAAATTTTTGACCCTTTATATGCAAAACTTCTATACGGAAAACTTTTATAAATATGAATATCATAATTTTTGATTTCATAATGTGTCTGATATGCCATTTCATATTCGTGATTTAAATAATAAGCTAACGAAAGAACAAGATGATATTTTGCACCCCGCGATTCAATTCTAAGTAAACGAATTAAAAAATATTTCAACTTCGTCTTTTTCTTATATAAATATACTGCTCTTTCTAAATATTCAAGCGCATTGTAATAATTCTTTAAAAGTAAATACCCTAACCCAATATCAAAATTTAAAATAATATTATCTCTCTCATCTTCATACTGGTCATATAAATAAATAAGTTTATCAAGTGCTCTTTGATATTTTTTATGTTTCAGAAAAATAATACCTGAATATAAAATATGCTCTCTCTTGCTAAGGTCTTTTCTTTTTTGAACTAAATTTCCAAGCTCAAAGTATGCTTGTGTAAAATCTTTATCAGATATATTATTATAAGCATTCTGAAGAAATGAGTATATTTCAAATTCGTTCCATTTATATTTTAATGATTCCTCAAAATATTTAATAGAACCATAATAATCTTTTAAAATAAAATAATTTTTTCCAAGCAATTTATAAAAATCAAAAAGATTAATATCTGCCTTTTTTATTGCCTCTTTACCATATTTTTCCAAGTCTAGCAGATAATTTAATGACATTTTATATTTTCCAAGTGTAAAATAAATTTTACTTAAATTAAAATACAATTTATAACATCTGGGATTTCTCTCTATTCCATTCTTGTACGCCTGTTCAGCTTTTTCTAACTCACCTAATTCCTCGTATACTCTTCCTAAAAGGGAATAAGCAAAACATCTATTAGGATGTTTAGAAATAAAGGCGATACACGCTTTTTTAGCATTTTTATAATCTGTTCTGTAAAGATATTTCGCAACAACTTTTTTAAGATTCTTCTCTAATGCATCTGAATATGTAAATCGTGATAATGAAAACCAATAAATAATAAATAGAACAACTAATTTCTTCATTGTTGTTGAATATATTTTATCAAAATAAAAATGTCAAGTAAAGTATATTATGATTTTTTAAAGATTCAGACTTTTACACAAAATTTTGTGTAAAAAAACAAAATTGAGCAGTTATTAAATACTCTTAAAAA
Source organism: uncultured Spirochaetia bacterium (assembly GCA_964605455.1). Taxonomy (GTDB): domain Bacteria; phylum Spirochaetota; class JAHITG01; order JAHITG01; family JAFGFC01; genus CAZSCZ01. The sequence continues at coordinate 7,826 of CAZSCZ010000070.1, read as the reverse complement.
TAAAGTATGTTAAACTTTTTTAATATATGGTCGTGTTTTAAAAAAGATTTCTTTTACAACTTCTTTATTAAAAAACTCATTAATTTTTTTAATAATTTCTTCCTGTAAAAAATTAAGCTGATTTGCCCATACAGGTGAGTCAACATCAATATAAAGTTTTTTCTTTGATATAAAAGAAGGAGAAGTATGTGAAGCAATCGGAGCTCCTACACATTCTTTCCATTTACTTTTCAAATATTCTATGCCAAATTTTTGCTCCCATCTTCTTTTGGATATAATTCTTTTTATAATTTCACCTGCTTTTTCCATTTAGATTTATCACCTCTTTTTCTTTTATCTCTTTATAATCGTTTAAATTAATGGATGTAATAAAAAATTGAACATCAAGTTTATTTATGAAATCAATAAAAATATATCTATTTTCTTTATCAAGTTCAACTAAAATATCATCCATCAAAATAATAGGCTGTTCATCTGTCCGATTCTTTATAAAATGAAATTCTGAAAATTTCAATGCAAGTGCAACTATTCTCTTTTCTCCAGCTGATAATATTTCTTTTAAATCATACCCCTGTGGACTTTCAAAAATTAAATTATCCCTATGTGGACCAAAAATAGAGTAACCTGCAATAATCTCTTTTTGTAGATTTTTTTCAATTTTCTTGATATAATTATTCTTTATCTCATCAAGAGATATTCTGTCTGTTTTATCTATCACATTATTAATATATTTCATTTTTGCACATTTTACATCGGTTACATTTATATTCTTCATCTCATCTGAAAGAATTCTACCAAGAGCAGATATATATTGACTTCGTTTAAATATTATATTTGAACCATATTCAATAAGTGGTGAATTTAAAATTTCAATATTTTTAAATTTTTGTGAATCATCTTCTTGCTTTAAAACAAAATTTCTTGATTCAAGAATTTTGTTATATTTTACAAGGTTTAAGTAATATTCTTTATCAATCTGAGAAAATAAGTAATTCAAAAATTTTCTTTTTATTTCAGGTGAGCCCTCTATAATTGATAAATCCTTTTGGATAAAAAGTACTGTCTTTATCGTTCCAATTATATCGGAAAAATTATTTATAAAAGATAAATCTTTTTTTATTTTTTTTCGTTTATCCGTTTTAGAATAGCTTATCTCAATTGTGTGTGATATTGATTCAGTTTTTACAAATTCTCCTTTAATATAATATGTATCAGAAATATAGTTTGGAATAAAAAAATCTGAACTTCTAAAAGATTTACCAGATGAGAAAATAAATATAGCCTCTAATATTGAAGTTTTACCAGCACCATTTTTTCCTGATATTATATTTTTTTTATTATTGAAGTTAAAATTTTTAAATGAAAAATTTCTAAAATTTTTTAATTCAAGATATTTCAACCACATTAACTTAATCTGATAGGCATAATAAGGCAGAAGAAATTATCCGAGCCTTCTTCTTTTACCATTGCAGCACTTTCAGAAGAATTAAAGCCCATAATAAATTTTTCAGTATCAATAGCGGTTACAGCATCAAGCAAATATTCATTACTGAACGCTATTTCAAATTCACCATAATCATAAAGAATTTCAATCTCTTCTTTTGCTTCCCCTATTTCAGGGTCAGACGAAGAAAGTTCAAGCAAATTTGGATTAAAACTAAATTTTATTCTTCCGGTCTTTTTTTCAGCTGTTAAAAGTGAAACTCTTTTTATAGCGTTAAACATTTTATTTGTAAAAAATACAACTTTTTTCTCATATTGTTTGGGTATAACCTGAGTATATTCAGGAAATTTGCCTTCTATAAGGCGGGAAAGAATCTCAATTTCACCAACTTTAAAATATATCTGGTTTTCACTTAAGCTCAGTTCCATCTCACCTTCATCTGATAAAATTTTTAAAAGTTCATTTAATACTTTATGCGGGATTATTACATCATTTATTTCAAGTTCAGAATCAATTTCTTGTTCCATAAGAGCAAGCCTTCTGCCATCAGTTGCAACAAATCTTAATTTCTTATCTTTTAACTCAAGTTTAACACCATTAATTGCGGATCTTATATCTTCGGTTGAAACTGCAAAAATAGTCTTCCTTATCATTGATTTTAAATCTTTTTGCGGAACTTTAATAGTAGATTCTTTTTTAATTTCAGGTAATACAGGATAATCATTTCTTGGTAGCCCTTTTATTTTAAACTCAGCTTTTACTTCTTTATTTTTACTCTTTATTGTGGCAATATGATTTTCATTTATAGAAATTTCAATATCGTCATTTGGTAGTGCTTTCACAATATCTGTTAATTTTTTTGCATATAGAGTAATTGCACCAGGTTCTGTAATATCAGCATTAACTAAAATTTTAATTGCAACTTCTAAATCAGTAGAAATAATTCTTAAATGATTATCAACAGTCTCAAGTAATCTATTTGAAAGTATTGACATAGTAGTTTTAGCAGTAATAATATCTTCAGCTAGTTGTAATGCATTTGATAAATTTTCTTTTGATGCAATAACTTTCATTTTAAACACCTCTTATTATATATTATATTATATAAATTAGTAGTAATAATAATAGAGTATATTGAAATGTTGAAAATTTTATAATTGTTTTAATATAATAAATAATAAAATTTGAACTCTGTGGAAAAATTAACATCTTTTCCACAAATAGACAAAAATTTTTTAAATTGTCAAATAGAGATACATTTCCACAAGAAATAAACAGGAAATTCACATATTTTCCACACTTAAATCTTTAATTATTTTTTCAATTGCATTATTAAGTTTGTTATCCATTTTTCTAAGATTTCGGATTTTTTCAATTGCATGGATTACAGTTGAGTGATCTTTACTTCCAAAAGCGCGTCCAATTTCAGGTGTAGAGGCATTTGTAATTTCGCGAGCTATATACATTGCTACCTGACGAGGTATAAGTATTTCAGTGATTCGTTTTTTAGAAATTAAAAGTTTTCTTTCTATTCCATAGTAATCAGCAACAGCTTCTTGAATAGTTTCAATTGTAGTCCCTTTTTTAACATTCTCTTTAATCATATCTTTTACTGCTTTTTTGGCAAGATTAATATCTATTTCTTTTTTAAGTAAAGTAGAAAGGGCAACAATCTTTATAAATGCTCCTTCAAGTTCTCTTATATTATGTTTTATCTTTTTGGCAATATAATGTATCACTTCTGGTGGAATTTTTACTCCTTCAGATTCAGCCTTTTTATAAAGTATAGCTTCCCTTGTTTCTAAATCAGGGGAAGAGATATCAGCAAGAAGACCCCATTGAAATCTTGATTTTAGTCGTTCCTCTAAAAGAGGTATTTCTTTAGGTGGTTTATCAGATGTTAAAACAATTTGCTTTTCTGCATTATGAAGAGTGTTAAATGTATGGAAAAATTCTTCCTGTGTCGCAGGTTTGCCAGCTATGAAATGAACATCATCAACAAGAAGAACATCTATTTTTCTATATCGTGCTCTAAAGTTCTCTATTTTACCATTTTGTAAAGAAAGGATAAGGTCATTTGCAAATTTTTCACCCGAGACATAAAGAACAGAAAGTTCAGACCTTGTATCAATTATTTTGTGGCCAATTGCGTTTAAAAGATGTGTTTTTCCCAGCCCTGCTCCACTGTAAATAAATAGCGGATTGTAAGATTTTGAAGGAGATTTTGCAACTGACATACAAGCCGCATGCGCAAATTGATTGCATGAACCTACTACAAAATTTTCAAATGTGTATTTGGAATTTAGATTGGCTGCATTTTTCTTTAATTGCTTTATGTTTTCAATATCAACCTGATGTTTCTTTTCTTTTGCAGAATGAGAAATAGCTATTTTCTTATTTTTTGCAATAGTAAATAATATTGATATATCTTTATTTAATAATTGATTTAATGTAGTCTTAATCTTCGGAAGGAGATTCTCATTTAAGTATTCTTTATGAAATTTACTGGAAACCTCCACTACTAATTTATTATCACTAATCTCCAATTGACGCGTATCTTTTAAATAATTGTTAAATATATGAGAATTTACTTCCTTCTCCATTAATAATAAAATATTATCCCATAAATTTTCTTTATTCATATCATTCTCCTAAAAGAGTTTTCCACAGGGTTTTCCACAATTGTGGAAAACTTTATAATTTATTATATATAAGAAATTATAGCGCAAAAAAGAAACTGTAACAAAAATAACCACTGATATAATTGTAATTGCTAAAAAGAATTATTGCTTAAATGTTATAATTTTACTAACATTTAATATATACATTTACTGTGGAAAAAAAGTTTATTTAACATTTTTCTTTAATTGATATAATATTAATTTCCAAAGAACTAATTTTATTATAACATTTAATAATTTTATATTAAAAATATATATGCTTCCCAAAGGTTTTGCGGTCATTATTATAATAGATTATAAAAGAGTTGTCAACAAAAAAATTGAAATTTTCTAAAAAAATTTTATTCAATAAACCAAATTTTGTTTGACTTACAATTAATGTTTTGTTATTTTTTTGCTTAAAATAATAAAAGTCACAGAGACAACAGTGATTAAAAGAACAAATAAAACATTAACATTTTACTAATTATGCAATTTAAAAAACCCATTTTTTAGAGTAAATTTCTGTTATAGAGAAATAGATAAATTCAATGTTAGGAGGGAATATTATGGAAGAATTAATTGATATTGAGTATTTTAAAAAGATAGATCTTAGGGTGGCAGAGGTTTTAAATGCAGAAAAAGTAGAAGGAACGGATAAATTATTAAAACTTGAAATTTCACTTGGCTCTGAAAATCGGACAATTATTGCAGGAGTTGCTCATCAATATTCCCCAGAGGAATTAAAAGGTAAAAAGATAGTTGTAATTAAAAATTTAAAGCCTGCCACAATAAGAGGTATTACTTCTCAAGGGATGTTACTTGCAGCATCAGATGAAAAAGGCGAAATTTCTATTTTAACTGTTTCGCGAGACATAGCACCTGGTAGCAGAATTTCATAATGAAACGAATTTTATATCTAAACAAGGATGGAATTTTAGGTGGAAGTGCTATAAGTCTTCTTTTACTTATAAAACATCTAAAAAAAAGTTATGATATCTTTGTTATTTTTGGAAGAGATGGGGAATTTAGAAAAGTGGTTGAAAAACTTCATATACCAGTAAAAGTTATAAATTTTTATGGCTGGCGCCAGATTAAAAATATTTTCCGTAATTTATATAGTATTTTAAAATTAAAGATTTTTTTAAAACAGAATAAATTTGATATTATTCATTCAAATTCATATGAAATAAACCCATTAATGGTTTTAGCAGCTCCAAAAGATGTTACAACTATATGTCATATACGTGATTTAATTTCTTATGAAAAAGCAAGAAAATATCTTGTTAATAGAGCAAAAGTAATTATTTCTATTTCCAAAGCTGTGGCAAATAATTTAACCCCTTTAGAGAATCTAAAAGTAATATACAATGGTGTAGATTTTTCAGAAGCATCAAAAAGTAAACCTTTTTTACCTATAAAAAAAATTAAAAATAAGGGCAAGATTTTGGTGGGGATTATAGGTAATTGTGAGGAGAGAAAAAGGCAGGAAGATTTTATAAAAGCAGGAATTGAAATATTAAAAAAGTGTAAAAATTTTTATTTTTTTATAATTGGAAATAGTAAAACTGAATATGGTGAAAAATTGAAACAACTGGTTAAAGATTATGAGCAATTTTTTTATTTTATTCCGTTCCAGAAGAATATATTTTCAATTTTGAAATCTCTTGATATAATAGTAATTGCATCAAAAGAAGAAGCATTTGGGAGAGTAGCTATTGAGTCTGCTGCTTGTAAAAAGCCAGTTATTGCTACAAAGATAGGAGGTTTAAAGGAGATAATTATTCACAGAAAAACAGGACTACTTTTTCCTCCTTATAACTATAAAAAATTAGCAGAATATATTTTGTTACTTGGAAAAGATGCTGTATTAAGAAAAAAACTTGGAAATGCTGGTTATAATTATGTGAAACAGAAATTTACACATACGCAATATATTAACAAAATTATGAATATTTATGAATTATATTAATTGTGCTATAATTTTTCAACTCTTTTTGCTTGGCTTTCATAATTAAAAAATTTTCACCTATTTTCGTCCTTGTTTTGCTTTTTTTAAAATTTTTCTATTAAAGTAGATTTTTTAATTTCATTTGCCAATTTTAAAGGATATTTCCCATTTTTTACATTTTTATAAGACAGAATGAACCCACCCTCTCGTAATATTCTTTTTGCCTCTCCTACATTGGTAACAAATACATACCTATTTAATGCCAGATATTCAGGCAATTTTCCTGTTGTTCTGAACCAGATAAAGGTATATTTACATAAATTTAGTACTTATCTGTATTATATGTCTTATCCCCAATTTGCCATACGAGTCCATAGCATAATCAAACCCAAATTCATTATATTTTATACCGACTCCAAATTTAAATGCACCTAACTTTCTACCTATTTGATACCCTGTTCGTAAAAATATAATTTCATTAAATGAATACTCACATCCTATATTACATCTTATATCATCATCACGAGGCTTTTCTATTTCTCCTGATAAAATTATATTATGCGATTTCTTTATATTAAAAATATAATTTCCTCCACTTCTTAATGTTAATGGCAGTGGATAACTTTTTTGTGCAAATTTTGTTTTTGTTCCAAAATTATTTACTGAACCACCTACCCCCCAATTTTTTGTTTTATAAATTATACCAAAATCAAATCCTATCCCAAATTCACTTTCTGTATCCAACTTTTGAACCATTGGTTTTAAATTTATTCCAGCACTTAATCCTCTAATTGGTAATGCTCTACAAAACGAAACAATACATACCCAATTCCCTGCATTAATTATATCCCCTGTTTCTATTATATTTCCATACGAATCTTTTGTAGTCCTTTTTATATTATGATAAACCGAACTTATTATGCCTATTCCTATTATCCCGATTTTTTCAATTTTTTTTGCAAGTAAAAGATTTGCAA
>CAZSCZ010000070.1:0-784 GCA_964605455.1 uncultured Spirochaetia bacterium | reverse complement strand
AAGAATTCAAGATTATTTATACTTATAGCTCCTGCAGGATTATAAAGAAAAGAATCAATTCCACCTTGTATTGAAACAAAAGCTTCCCCGATACCGAGCGCTTTTGCTGAAGAGAGAAATTTTAGAAATTCACCAGCTGATGTGCCAGAATACTCATTTGATTTTACAATATCAGTATAAAAAAATATTAAAAAGAGAAGAAGTGGAACAAATGATTTAATTTTCATTTTGATATGCTCCTATCTTATTATTACTAATTTTATAATTTTTTCTTTACCATTACTATCTGTAATACGGCAAATATAGATTCCACTTGCGCATTCTTTACCCGACTGATTTATAAGTTTCCATGGAACTTTTTTAGACGATTCAGAACCTTTTAAAGTAATGACTAAACTGCCAGAAAGTGTATAGATTTTAATTACAGCATCAGATGGCACATTATCAAATATTATTCCCTCATCTTCGTCTCCTTCTCCCTTAGATGGATTGAATGGATTAGGACCGGCAACTATATCATCAATACTATAAGTAGATGGACCGGGAATTTCACACTCTGCTATATTTGAAGGTTCACTTTGTCCTGCTTTATTTGTTGCTATAACATAATACCAATATTTACTGCCCTCTGAAATATTTGTATCCTGAAAATAGGAAATATTTGAAGATGTTGTGCCAATAACAGAGAAAAATGTTCCATCTTCTCTACGATAAATTTTAAATCCTGATTCATTGATAGTAGTATCATTCCAGCTAAGCTTTACATAATTTGATATAATAGTAG
>CAZSCZ010000069.1:7671-11238 GCA_964605455.1 uncultured Spirochaetia bacterium | reverse complement strand
CTTATAAATTAAAATTTGGACATCATGGTGGAAACCATCCTGTAATGAATATTAAAACTCGCAAGGTTGAGATTACTGTGCAGAATCATAATTTCTGTGTTGATATAAAATCTCTTGGAAATAATATTGAAATGACTCATATAAATTTAAATGATAAAACCTGTGAAGGTCTCAGACATAAAAAATTACCGGTTTTTTCTGACCAATATCATCCCGAGGCATCACCAGGACCTTATGACGCAATGTATTTATTTGAAAATTTTAGAAAATTAATAGAAAGATTGAGAGGATGAAGAGAAAGTAAAAAAAATTATAATAGAGTTTTATTATGCCAAAAAGAAAAGATATTAAAAAAATTTTAATAATAGGCTCTGGTCCGATTGTTATAGGACAAGCTTGTGAGTTTGATTATTCAGGAACTCAGGCTTGTAAAGCTTTAAAAGAAGAGGGATATAAAATAATACTTGTAAATAGCAATCCTGCTACAATAATGACGGACCCAGAACTTGCTGATGCCACTTACATTGAACCTCTTATTCCAGAAACATTAGAGAAAATAATAAAAAAAGAAAGACCAGATGCATTGGTACCTACGCTTGGTGGCCAGACAGCACTTAATTTATCTGTATTACTTTCAGAAACAGGTGTACTTTCAAAATATAATGTAGAACTAATTGGCGCTTCAGAAAAAGCAATTAAAAAAGCAGAGGATAGAAATCTTTTTAAAAAAGCAATGAGAAGAATCAATCTTGAAATTCCCAAAAGTGGATATGCAAAATCATTAAGAGAGGCAGAAATAATTGCTAAAGAAATAGGTTTTCCTATAATAATAAGGCCATCATTTACTTTAGGAGGCGAAGGTGGCGCCATTGCTAATAATTATCACGAACTTGAAGAGAAAGTTAAATGGGGATTAAATAAATCTCCTGTGCATACTATTCTTATGGAAGAATCTCTAATTGGCTGGAAAGAGTTTGAACTTGAAGTTATGCGTGATATAAATGATAATGTAATAATTATATGTTCAATAGAAAATTTTGATCCAATGGGAATTCATACAGGTGATAGTATAACAGTTGCACCTGCACAGACTCTTTCGGATAAAGAATACCAATTAATGCGTGAAGCAGCAAAAAAGATAATAAGAGAAATAGGTGTTGATACAGGAGGTAGTAATATTCAATTTGCTGTTCATCCTGATACAGGAAGAATGGTTGTTATAGAAATGAATCCACGCGTTTCCCGTTCTTCTGCATTAGCTTCAAAAGCAACAGGATTTCCAATTGCAAAATTTGCTGCAAAACTTGCAGTGGGATATTCACTTGATGAGATACCAAATGATATAACGAAGAAAACCCCTGCTTCCTTTGAACCTGTTCTGGATTATGTTGTAACAAAAATTCCAAGATTTGCTTTTGAGAAATTTACATCTGCAGACCAGACTCTGAATACTTCAATGAAATCAATTGGCGAGGTGATGGCAATTGGTAGAACTTTCAAAGAGTCCCTACAAAAAGCTATAAGAGGTCTTGAAATTAAAAGATATGGGCTCGGTGGAGATGGGGTGGGATTTGCTAAAATTGTGGAGATTGCACCTACTCTTGGTGGACAGGAATTTAGAAGAATTATTGATGAGATAAAACGAAAAATTATTGTTCCAAATTGTGATAGAATATTTAATATAAAATATGCACTTCAACTTGGTGTGTCTGTAGATGAAATTTACAAACTGTCCAAAATAGATAAATGGTTTATATACCAGATTAGAGAACTTGTTGAAATGGAAGAAAAACTTAAAAGAAACAAAATAACACCTACTTTGATAAAAGAAGCTAAAAGAATGGGATTCTCTGATTATCAAATTGCTTATCTCACAGGAAACACAGAAAAGAAAATTAGAAAATATCGCAAAAGAAAAAGAATTTTACCAACATACAAACTTGTTGATACCTGTGCTGCTGAATTTCCTGCTTATACCCCTTATTTTTATTCAACTTATGAGATGGAAGATGAAGTTGAAACATCAAGAAAACCTAAAGTTATGGTAATAGGAAGTGGACCAAACAGAATAGGCCAGGGAATAGAATTTGATGCTTGTTGTGTGCATGCTTCTCTTGCTTTAAGAGAGATGGGGTATGAAAGCATAATGGTTAATAGTAATCCTGAAACTGTTAGTACTGATTATGATATATCAAATAGACTTTATTTTGAACCAATTACACCTGAAGATGTTATAAATATTTATGAAAAAGAAAAACCACTTGGTGTAATTTTGCAATTTGGTGGTCAAACATCAATTAATATTGCTCATAAATTAGATGAAGCAGGTGTAAAGATTTTGGGCACATCTGTAAAATATATAGATATAGCAGAAGATAGAGAAAAATATAGTAAACTTCTCAAAAAATTAAAAATACCAATGCCTGCCTATGGAATGGCACATACAGTAGAGGAGGCAAAAAGTATCGCCAAATCAATTGGTTATCCTGTTATAATAAGACCATCCTATGTCCTTGGTGGTAGAGCAATGGAAATTGTCTATGATGAGAAAAGATTAGAGAGCCTTTTCAGAGAAGCAGCAAGTGTCTCTGAAAAATATTCAGTTTTAATAGATAAATTCCTTGAAAAAGCACTTGAAATGGAAGTTGATGCAATTTGCGATGGTAAAGATGTATTTTTCCCAGGAATAATTGAACATATTGAAGAAGCAGGTGTTCATTCAGGAGATAGTGCAGGAATTTTTCCAGCAGTTTCAGTGCCAGAGAATATAAAAGAAACAATCAAAAAATATGTTTATAAAATAGCTAATGCTTTTAAAACAATTGGACTTATAAATATTCAATTTGCAGTAAAGGATGGAATAGTATATGTGCTTGAGGTAAATCCACGCGCAAGTAGAACAGTTCCTTATGTGAGTAAAGTTTCAGGCATACCTATGGCAAAAATTGCAACAAAAGTTATTATGGGTAAAAAATTAAAAGAATTTAAATTAAAAGAATATAGAGGAAAATATATAGGAATAAAGGAATCAGTATTTCCATTTATAAGATTCACAAATACAGATGCCTTACTTGGTCCTGAGATGCGGTCAACAGGTGAAGTTATGGGCTATGGTAAAATTTTCAAAGAAGCATTCTGGAAATCACAAGCTGCTGCTTCAATGTTATTACAGCCACCACCTGGAAATATAATTGTAAGCCTATCAGACAGAGATAAAGAGGATGCCCTGCCTTATGTAAAAAAATTGTATAATCTTGGATTTAAAATATTTGCAACAGATGGAACACATAAATTTTTAAGAGAAAAAGGCATAAAATCAAAATTAATACCAAAGATAGGAACAGCAAAAAAAGATATACTTGACTACATAAGAAAGAATAAAATAAAACTTGTAATAAATACGCCAAGTACCAAAAAAGCATTATCAGATGGATTCCTCATAAGACGCGAAGCATATATAAATAATGTTCCAATTTATACCACATTACGTGGATTACAAGCTCTTGCAAATACCTTGCCACTAAAAAATTGGAATGTATATAAAATTCAGAAATAAACAATTGTGGG
>CAZSCZ010000069.1:0-7571 GCA_964605455.1 uncultured Spirochaetia bacterium | reverse complement strand
CAATTGTGGGGACGGTGCACAACTTTATTAACTTTGGAAAGAATTGAGCTAACACATCTAAAGATGTGTTTTTACTATTTTACTATCCTCACTGCTTAAAATTTATTGACTGTCAATTTAATTATGCTATTATATACTTACAGAACAGATAAATACACCCAGAAAAAAACTAAAATTATGAGTAATTTCATTACAAATAATGAACAAAAAGATTTAAAAAAGCGAATTATTGAACTCTGTAAAAAAAGTGATGTGTTAAAGTTTCTTGTTGGCTTCTTTTATTTTTCAGGCATTAAAGAATTGTATAACGGTCTCAAAGCTAATCCAGATGTTTTACTAAAAGTCCTTGTTGGTTTAAAAGTAGATAAAATTAATTTTAATCTTATAGAAATTGCTGAAACCACTAACATAACAGATGAAGAGAAAATATATACTTTCTTTGAATCAATTAAAAATTCAATAAACACAGAAGTTTTTGATAATAAAGAATTTTACGAACAGGTAAAATTTTTTATAAACTTAATTCAGAGTGACAAACTTATAATTCGTAAAACATATAAACCCAATCATTCTAAATTATACATATTCAAACTTGAAGAAGAGCAGGTTGCACGCAATAAATTATTTATCACTGGAAGCAGTAATCTTACAAAAGCAGGGCTAAGTGAACAAAACGAATTTAATGTTGAAATCAGTGATTATGGTGTTGACGAAGCTGAAAAATATTTTGATGTCCTTTGGGACGATGCAATAAAAATAACAGAACGAGATGAAATCAGAAAACATCTCATTGAGTTACTTAAAAATAAAACACTTGTAAAAGAAGTTACACCTTTTGAGGCTTATGCTCTTATTTTAAAAAATTATCTGGAATCCTATGAACAGAAAAATATAAGTGATATGATTATTGAACTTTTGCAAAGGAATAATTATTATCCCTACAAATATCAGATTGATGCAATAAAACAGGCACTTGCCATTATTGAAAATCACAATGGAGTGATTATTGCAGATGTAGTAGGGCTTGGTAAAACTGTTATCGCCTCTGCCGCTGCCAGAGAATTAAAAAAGAGAGGGATAGTAATATGCCCACCAGGTATTATTGGTGATACTACAAAAAATTCAGGCTGGAGACGGTATCTTGAAGAATTTGGGCTTGCCTCAATGGGTTGGGAAGTCTTTTCTATTGGTGAACTTGAAAAAGTGCTTGATTTTGTGCAAAATAGGGCTAAAGATATTGAAGTGGTAATTGTTGATGAGGCTCATCGTTTTAGAAATCAGGATACCGAAAGCTACGAACTTTTAAAAAATATTTGTCGTGGTAAAAAAGTTATTCTGCTTACTGCCACTCCATTTAATAATCGTCCATCTGATATTTTTTCATTGATCAAACTTTTTGATATACCTAAAAAATCTGGCGTTATTCTTGATAATAATCTTGTGGATAAATTCAGAACATTTAAAGGCATATTTTATAGACTTGGTTATATTAAAAAATACTGGAACTCACCTAATGAAAAAAAGAGATTGAGAACTTTAAATTTTTATCAATCATTATTTGAAGATGATAAGATTAATCTTGAAAAAGTTACTAAAAGAACAGAGTATCTTGCACAGCAGATTAGAAATGTTATAGAACCTGTAACCATACGCAGAAATAGATTGGATTTACAACGAAACCCATTTTATAAAGATGAAGTGCAAAATCTTTCAAAAGTTGCAGACCCTATTGAATGGTTCTTTGAATTAACAAAAGAGCAATCAGAATTTTATGATGAGATTATAAAAGAATATTTTGGTGACCCTGATTATGGTGGAAAATTTAAAGGTGCAATTTACAGACCTTTTGAATATGAAACAGGTATTAAAGACGAATTTAAAAAAGAAGAGAATAGAGAGTATATTCAACAGAGAAATTTATTTGACTTTATGCGAAGATTGATGGTTAAACGATTTGAAAGTTCCTTTGGTGCATTTCAACAAAGTGTGAAAAATTTTAAGAAAATAACTGAAGATGTTTTGACTTTTATTAAAAAAACAGACGAATATATTTTAGATAGAAACCTGCTAGAAAAAATTTATGATAAGGATATTGATGAGATTGAGCAATATCTACTGGAATATGAAGAAAAAATTAAAAATGGAGAATATCCAAAAAATCATAAGCGATACAAATTAAAAGAATTCAAATTACGCCAGGAATTTTTAGATGATATTAAGTCTGATATTAAAATGTTTAATGAAATTTTAAGTAGACTTGAAAAATTGAGTTTGATAGAAAATGACCCTAAAGTAAAAACTCTAATAGAAAAACTCCAGAAAGAATTAAGTAAAAAGCCTTTAAAAGATGAACCTAAAAGAAAAATTGTTATATTTTCAGAATACATTGATACAATCAAATATCTTGCAAAAATTTTGAAAAATGTTTTTGGAAATAGAACCCTTGTAGTTGCAGGGAATATTACCTCTTCAATTATAAGAAAGATAAACGAAAATTTTGATGCATCTTATTATGACCAGAAAGATGATTATGATATTCTTCTGGCTACTGATAAAATTTCTGAGGGAATAAATCTTAATCGTGCAGGTATGGTTATAAATTACGATATTCCCTGGAATCCTGTTAGAGTTATCCAGAGAGTTGGGCGTATCAATCGTATCAGTAAAAAAGTTTTTGATGAATTATATATTGTAAATTTCTTCCCAACAGAAAAAGGAGCAGAGCTTGTTAAATCGCGTGAAATTGCTCAAAATAAAATGTATATAATACATAATACACTTGGGGAAGATGCAAAAATATTTGATATAGACGAAGAACCAACACCTGCAAAACTTTATCAAAGAATTCAGCAAAATCCTGATAAGCAAGAAGTAGAAAGTTTCTATACAAAAGTTTTAAATGATTTTCTAAAAATCAAAAAAGAAAACCCTGAATTGATTGCTAAACTTAATGAGTTTCCGCCACGTATTAAAGTGGCAAAAAAATTTACTGAAAATGAACTTTTAGTTTTTTATAAAAAAAGAAGATTGTATGTGATTGGCTACAATTATGATGATGGCAAAGATGCAAAACCATATTCTATTACTTTTGAGGAAATTTATGAAAAAATAAAATGCAATAAAGATGAAAATCCTTTAAACTGGAATACAGATAAATTCTGGGATGCTTATGAGAAGATAAAAAAATTTAAGGAAACACGCAATATACCCTCCCCTGAGCAGAGCAATGAGCAAAAGGCTTTGAATATACTTAATTATTTTATAACCAATAATAATGATGAGAGATTATTACCTTATAAAAAATTTTTAAGGACCCTCAGGGAAGATATTTTAGATTACGGCACACTACCTGATTATACCCTGCGAAGGATCGCCAATCTTGAAGCTGCCGAAAATAAATTGGAAAAAGCAATTAAAGAAATTAAAGATATTATGAATAAACTTGGCGAAGATTATCTTGAAAAAGAAAAGAGGCATCTTAGAGATTACCAAAAAGAAATCATCATCGCAGTCAACAATGTAAAAACAGAGCTTTAGTCCTGTTAAAAATAATTGACAATAAGGTTAAAATTATTAAAATATTCTTAAAAAAGGAGGAGCACAAAAATGTTAAAAATGAGGAAATTAAATGAAGAATATATAATTGATAAAAAAGGAAATAAAAAATCCGTAATTATTCCATTAGAAAGATATATGGAGTTGCTTGAAGATATGAATGATTTAGCCATAATTGCAGAACGAAAATCAGAGAAAGAGATTTCTACAGAAGAAGTAAAAAAAAGGTTAAAACAAAATGGCATTATATAAAATAAAATGGAAGAACTCCATAGTTAATGATTTAAAAAAAATTGATAAACAATATATAAAGAGGATCGTAAAAAAGCTGAAAAATTGGCTTCCAATCCATTCCCTTCAGATTGTAAAAAAATAAAGGGAACAAATCAGTTTTATAGAGTTAAAATATCTGACTATAGAATAATATATAAAATAGAAAATAAAGAAAAAGTTATTATCATTTTCTATATACGACATAGAAAAGATGTATATAATAAATTAAAAAAATAGAACATATAATTAGATATTATTATAATGAGAGAAGCAAAAGAGATATTGAAAAATATTATTCACGATTTTTCGTCAGAAAAATTTATCCGTTTCTTCCGCGAAAAAAATCCACACTTTATTGAAAAACAGGAAAGTCTATCTCACTATGATGATAATGACTTCACTAATATAAACTTACTTGGAGAGATTAATCTAAAAGATGGCGAACAAATAATCGTTTGCACATTTAAAGTCCAGACATCTCTTACAGAACGCTCTGGTAAAAAAGCACAATACGAAAAAGCCAAAAAGATATTGAAGGATTACAACCGCTATTCCGCAGGTATTTTTATATTTTATGACTCCAATGGTAACTTCAGATTCTCTCTGGTATACCCTGAATATACAGGTTCAAAACGAAAATGGAGTTATTATAAAAGATTTACTTTTTTTGTAAGTCCTTCCTTAACAAATAAAACATTTTTAAAACAAATCGGAGATGGTGACTTCTCATCTTTAAAAAATATAAAAGATGCCTTTTCTGTTGAACCTGTTACAAAGCAGTTTTACGAAGAGATACAAAACTGGTATTTCTGGGCAATGGACAAAATTAAATTTCCAGATGATTATAAATACAGTGATGACCCAATAAAAGATAAGGAAATAAGAAATTCAATAAACTTAATTAGATTAATCACAAGAATAATTTTTGTCTGGTTTTTAAAAGAAAAAAACTTAATCCCTGATATATTATTTTCACAGGATGATTTAAAAAATATTGTTAAAGATTTCCTCAAAGATAAAAGTGCTTCCAGCTATTATAATGCCATACTTCAAAACCTATTTTTTGGCACATTAAATCGTGATATGAATGATAGACATTTTACAGAAGAAGGTGACTTTAAAACAAATAAAAAAGAATATGGAGTAAAAAATCTTTATAGATATAGAAATAAATTTTTAATTTCAGAAAATGAAGTATTAAACCTTTTTAAAAGTATTCCATTCCTAAATGGTGGATTATTTGATTGTCTTGATAAAGAAACCAGCGATGAAAGAAAAAAAATTATTTATGTGGATGGTTTTTCAAGGAATCCTAAAAAGCAAGCAATAATTCCTGATTTCCTTTTCTTTCAAAAAGAAGAAGAGAAAATTGACCTTTCACAATACGAACTTGGCAAAAATAAGCCTGTTCGTGGATTAACAGAAATCTTAAAAACTTATAATTTTACAATAGATGAAAACACCCCAGTTGACCAGGAAATAGCATTAGACCCTGAACTTCTTGGCAGAGTTTTTGAAAATTTACTTGCATCATATAATCCAGAAACACGCACAACAGCAAGAAAAGCCACTGGCAGTTACTATACACCACGAGAAATTGTTGATTATATGGTAACCGAAAGCCTGTTTCAATACTTAAAAACAAAATTTCCTGATATAGATGATGAAAAATTGCGAATGCTACTCTCTTATTCTGATGAAATTCCAGAATTTACTGATTCAGAGAAAAAGAATATAATAGAGGCAATTGCTAATATAAAGATTCTTGACCCAGCCTGTGGGTCTGGTGCTTTTCCAATGGGCATACTTCATAAAGCAGTTTATATACTTCAACGATTAGATGCAGAAAATAAATACTGGTATGAACTACAATATCAAAAAGCACTCAAGGCAACAGAAAGTATATTTAAAGATGAAGACAAAAAACGAAGAGAAGAAATGTTGAAAGAGATAAATGAAACATTTGACGAAAATATCAATTATCCTGATTATGCAAGGAAACTTTATTTGATAGAGAACTGTATTTATGGGGTAGATATCCAACCAATAGCAATTCAGATAAGTAAATTAAGATTTTTTATTTCACTATTACTTGACCAGAAAGTTGATAAAACAAAAGAAAATTTTGGAATACGACCTTTGCCAAATCTTGAAACAAAATTCGTTTCTGCAAATACATTAATAGGAATAGAAAAGCCAGAGCATCTTTTTTATACACCAGAAATTAAAGATATAGAAGATGAGTTAAAAAGAATAAGGCACAAATATTTTCAGGCAAAAACAAGGCAAGAGAAAATAAAGTATCAAGAAGAAGACAAAAAATTAAGGGAAAAATTGGCACAAAGTTTAAGAAGCATTGGATATTCAATAGAGGCATCAAAAAAGATAGCAGAATTTGATTTATTTGACCAGAACGCATCTACAGACTGGTTTGATGCAGAATGGATGTTCGGCGTAACAGATGGTTTTGATATTGTAATAGCTAATCCACCTTATATCAGACAGGAGAAAATAAGGAATTTAAAACCAATATTGAATAAACAGGGATACGAGGTTTTTAATGCTACTTCTGACATTTATACATATTTCTATGAAAAAGGATACCAGATATTAAAAGAAAGTGGAATTTTATGTTTTATATCAAGTAATAAATGGATGCGAGCAAAATATGGAGAAAAATTAAGGAAATTTTTTAAAGAAAAAGTAAAGTTAATAAAAATTATAGACTTTAATGGATATAAAGTATTTGAGGCTACTGTTGATACAAATATTATAATATTTCAAAAAATAAATTTTGAAAATAACATTATAGAAGCTATAAATATCAAACCGGACTTTTTAAAAGATACGAATTTACAAAAATATGTTGAAAACAATAAGATGAAAATAAATCAGGACTTGTTTGATGTAAACTGTTTTATTATAGCGGATGAAAAAATCATAAAATTAAAAGAGAAAATAGAGAAGAAAGGAATACCATTAAAAGATTGGGAAGTGAAAATCTATAGAGGAATTACTACTGGCTTAAATGAGGCATTTATAATTACAAATGAGAAGAGAGATGAAATTTTAAAAAATTGTAAAACTGATGATGAAAAAGAACGAACTGAAAAAATAATAAAACCAATATTAAGAGGACGAGATATTGGGAAGTATTATTACAAGTGGGACGGATTGTGGGTAATAACCACATTTCCATCAAAACGATTAAGTATTGAAAATTATCCTGCTTTAAAAAAATACTTCCTTGATAACTTTGACATAAGACAATTAGAGCAATCAGGTAAAAAATACCCGGAATTAGGTTTTAATGCCAGGAAAAAAACAGGTAATAAATGGTTTGAAATACAGGATAATACGGCTTACTATCCTGAATTTGAAAAAGAAAAAATTGTATGGCAGGAAATAGTTAGAGAACCGAGTTTTGCCTATGATAATAAAAAATTTTATTGTGATGCCACTTCATTTATAATGACAGGAAAATATTTAAAATATCTAATTACTATTTTAAATTCAAAACCGGCAACTCTTTTCTTTAAACAATTCTATGCTGGGGGTGGTTTAGGTGAAGAAGGTTATAGATACAAAAAAGCATTTTTAGAGCAGCTCCCTATTCCTAAAATTTCTGACTCAGAGCAAAAGCCCTTTATTGAAATAGTAGACAAAATTCTTGAAATAACAAAAGATGAAGATTATCCAGACAATCCAACAAAACAGGCAAAAGTCAAAGAATATGAACACCA
>CAZSCZ010000068.1:0-11969 GCA_964605455.1 uncultured Spirochaetia bacterium | reverse complement strand
AAATTTATTAAATTTAAAATAAAAAAAAATAAAAAATTAAAAGAAATAATTATAAAAAATAATTATAAAACATTAATTGAAGTGGACGGAGGAATAAATGAAAAAAATATAAAAGATGTAATATCTGCTGGAGCAGATATTGTTGTAATGGGTGCATCATTTTTTAAAAATAAAAATTATTTAAATATTTTGAAACAGCTATGAGTGGAAATGATTTAATAAATATATTAAATATTCTATTGAAAAAAATTTTGTCAGGAGCAATAAATATGATAAAAGAGATAATTTCGCTTTTTAACTCAAAAAAACTTTTGAAAGAAAGAGAACATAGTATTATTGCATTAAATGAATATGCAGAACTTATAGGTATGTTAGGAGGAGAAGATGAAATTGCTATTCAATCAATGTTTTTAGGATTCTCAGCGGAATCTATAGGTGCTACTCGTGTTACATTTTATTTTTATGATAGTGAAAAAAAACTCTTATTTCCAAATGTTACAATGGTTTACAAAAATAAAAAGCTAATACCTTATGATTATTATACAGAGCTTAAAAATGTTTCTATTAAAGAAGGTAAAGATATTTGCGGACTTGCTGTGAAAACAAAGAAACCGATATTTGTTGAAAATATATTAAATAATTCTAATTATAAGGGATATGTTGATAAAAAAATAAAGTTAAAAATAAATTCAATTATGGCTTTTCCTCTAATAACTGATAACAATGTATTTGGGGTAATAGAAGTTGCAAATTCAGAAAGAGAACGAAATCTCACAATTATAGATTTTTATGTAGTTTCAATAATCACCAAATTTACAATGACTGCAATGGAAAAAGTAAAACTTTATAATTGGGCAATAACAGATAATTTGACCCAGCTTTATAATTACCATTTTCTACAAATTTCCTTAGATAAAGAGCTCACACGTGCCAAACGATATCCTCACGATGTTGGTATCCTTTTAATTGATATTGATAATTTTAAAAATATAAATGATACTTATGGTCATCCTTTTGGAAATATTGTATTGAAAGGAATAGCAAAAATTATAAATAAGTCTATAAGAAAAAATATTGATTTACCTGTAAGATATGGAGGAGATGAATTTTTAGTTTTATTACCCGAAACAAATCTAAATGGAGCGAAAGCACTTGCCAAAAGGATTTTAGAAAAGGTGCGTGCTAAAAAATTCAAAATAGAACAAAATGAAGTAACTGCTACAATAAGCATTGGAGTTACTGCAGCCAGAAAAAAGCAAATTGTTGATAAATATAAATTGATAAAAAAAGCAGACGAAGCCTTATATCAAGCTAAAAGACGAGGTAAAAATCGTATTGTGAGTAGAGCGTAAATAACATTATAGTTAGTTAGACATCATAAAAAATAGAATATATGTAGTGTCTCCTATTTTGTCCATAATCATATAGCCTAAAAGTGTTTTCGCACCTAACTAAATATATTTACTGAGATTTTCGTAAATTATTTTGGCAAAGCCAAGTTGCTCGGATTTGGCAAGTTTTAATGCATATTCCTGATAAAGCATATCTTGAAAGATATTTTCAGCGGGATTTTCAGGAATAAGCCTGAATTTATTTAAGTTCTTTCTCATTTCCTTTAGCATCATATTTATAAAAATTGACTCAAATTGATAAGAAACTTCTTTTAATTGCTTTAATTTTGCTTCTCTCTGTTTTTTATAGTTTATTTTAAAGCTATTTTTTGTTTGCGATGCATTCTTTATTTTATTTTTTAAATTAATTGAATTAATCTGATTATACAAAAATCTTGGATCAATTGTAGATAAATCAGCCATAATTATATCTCCTTTGCTCTACTCTACTATAATCTCGCCATATAATGCATTTGCTTTTTTTAATGCATAAAGTATTGCTATTATATCCTCTGTCTTTGCACCTATTTTATTAAGTCCATCTATTAAGGTTTTTATATCACTTGATTCTTCAAGATAGAATATCTGCTGTTCTTTTTTCTCTTTAGATGATGTAATAAATGCTCCTTTCTTTCTTATATAAATATCAATATTCTTGTAACTTACAGCTGTTTCTGATAATTTTACATCACCACTTATTACAATTACACCAGAATTTTTATTAATAACTACACTTGCCTTTGGTTCTGGTTCTACTTCAAGATTTTCAATTTCAGAAATAAATTTATCATAATTGTTTCTATATGTTTCTGGTATGGTAATCTCAATCGCTTTGCTGTTTAAAACCAATAATTTTACATTTTTGAATTTATCAAGTATAGTTTCTTTTATTTTATTAACCAGGTTAAAGTCAGAATAATTTAAAAGAAGAACTATTTTATTATTTTGAATAAATTGAGAATTAATATCTTTTTCCACAATTGCCCCTTGAGGAATAATACCTGTTGTTTTATTTTTTCCTTGTGTATCAGAGATAGTAATAGGTCCTTGTGCAACTGCATAAACAGAGCCGTCAGCTGATTTTAACGGAGCTTGAAGTAATATCCCACCAACAATACTTTTTGCGTCTCCAATAGATGAAACTTCTACATCTATTTTTTCACCTTTTTGAATTACTGCAGGCAATTTAGCAGTTATAATAACCAAGGCACTATTTTTTGAATAGATAATATCAGATTCAGTATCAATACCAAGATTTTCCATAATTATACTTAATAATTGATGAGTAATTTTGAAGCGTTTAGAATCACCTGTTCCATTAAGACCTGTAACAATTCCATAACCTATTAGTTGATTTTCGCGCAGACCTTGAATATTTACAATATTTTTAAGCCTTACCTTTAATTTAGCTTCCAAAACAGATATACATAACAAAAAAATAAGAATTAATAGTATTATTCTTTTCATTCTATTACCTCTACAGTATCATTATCTATAATTCGGCACTTTATCTTTTTCCCAAAATCGGTTACCGCAGTAATTACATTATTATCAGCTTTTAGTACCTTGCCATATGTAATAATTTTTATAGAATCCTTTTGATAAATTATTTTTATTTTCTTAGATACATCATATAATATTTTCTTTTGCAAATTTAATCTTACACTTACATTTACAATTTTAAAATCATTTCTATCAAAAAAATTACAAACTTTTATCCTAAAATCTACTCTATTCCCAATTTTTGTAACATCATCAATTTCAATTTCATATAATTTATATTTAGGTATACTATTTTTTCTAATTATATCAAAACTTACATCGCTATATTTAATTTTATATCTTAGGAATAGATAATCATATATTTTCTGTTGAATAGCATTAAGAATATTAAGATTTGTAGAATGAAGCGTAGTTATAAACAAGCAAAACAAGATAAGTAATGAGAAACATAAATTTAAAATCCACTTTTTTGTTTTCATTTTATCGTTTCAAATTAATTGCAGTAGCTAGCATTGCATCCGAAGTTGTTACAGCTTTTGAATTAACTTCATAGGACCTTTGGGCAACAATCATATCAACCATTTCATCAACAAGATTCACATTAGACATTTCAAGAAATCCTTGATGAATTTTTGCCATACCATCATAGGCAGGGATACCTTCAATTTCGGGTCCAGAAGCTTCGGTTATTTTAAATAAATTTCCACCGATCGCTTTAAGGCCTGCTGGATTTACAAATCTATAAAGTGTAATTTGACCAACTTCAACAGGGGTGTCTGACCCTGCTACTTTACAAGTAACTCTTCCATCCTCAGAAATTGAGACTTCGGAGCGAATAAATCCTTCTGGAAGGATAATTGGGGGTTCAAGGAAATATCCATTGGAATTCACAAATTGCCCATTACTATCAATTTTAAATGAGCCATCTCTTGTATAAGCCACTGTGCCATCATAAAGCCTTATTTTAAAAAATCCTTCCCCTTCAAGAGCAAGATCAAATGGATTTTCAGTCTGTTTCAAACTACCCTGCTGAAACATTTTTTGTGTTGCAGCCACTTTAACCCCATGTCCAACTTCAATTCCAGTTGGCACAACTGTTACATTAGTTGCTGGTGTGCCAGCAACTTTTAATGTATGATATAATAAATCTTCAAAATCTGCTCTATTCTTTTTAAAGCCTGTTGTATTAACATTTGAAAGATTATTTGCAATAGTATCAATATGAAATTGTTGGGCAACCATTCCAGTTGCTGCTGTCCAAAGTGATCGCATCATATCTTATCACCTCCTAAATTTAAACTCTTGCCATATCATTTATAAGCTTGGCAAGTGCCATATCATGTGATGTTACTGATTTTGAATTAGCTTCATAAGCTCTTTGAACTTCAATCATATTTATCATTTCTTTAACAATATTAACATTTGCCTGTTCAATAAAACCTTGCCGAATTTTCGGCATATTCTTAGGCGCTTGAGGCTTACCACTATATTCGGTCTCGTAATAGAAACTATTTCCTTCTTTTTTTAACTCTCTCAATTCTCTAAATGTAACAATTTTAAATCTATCAATTACAGTAGAGCCAGCCCAATCATTCTCTATATTAGAAACAATCTGCCTATGATACAAGTCCTGATTTACTATAATCTCTCCTTTTTCATTCACAACGAAATTGTTACCCTGCACTCTTATATAGCCTCGTTCTCCAAGAACCTTGTAACCATCTTTAGTTACAAGATAATTATCTTTATCAATAAGAAAACTCCCGTTTCGTGTATATCTTATTCCTCGTTCAGTTTCTATTACAAAAAAACCTTCACCTTCAATTGCAAAATCAAAAGGGTTATTTGTCTGTTTAAGACTGCCCTGCTGAAAATTTGTGTAAACCTCATTAAGCTCTACTCCAGTTCCAATTCTACCAACAATTGGCATCTTATCATAAGAACCCAGTGGAAATTTTCTTACACCATCATCATTTATTCTTCTTATAAGCATTTCTGGAAATGCTTTAAACACAGTAATATCTGTTTTAAATCCTGTTTTATCAATGTTAGCAAGATTGTTAGCAACAACATCCATTTTGAGCATTTGAGAAAGCATTCCTGATGCGCCCGTATAAAGGCCTCTTATCATTGTATACCTCCATACTTCATTTAAATATCTTTATTCTATTTTCGGTTTAATAAAATTTATTAAAAGAATAATTTTTACATATTACTCTTTTTTTCTTTCTATTTTAGCACCAAGAGACTTCAATTTTTCTTCCAATTTTTCATAACCTCTATCAATATGATACACTCTATCTATTATAGTTTCACCTTTGGCAGCAAGTCCCGCAAGCACAAGCGCTGCGCCACCACGTAAATCTGATGCCATAACTGGCGCTCCAAAAAGTTTTTTCTTACCACGAATTATTGCTATATGTTCATCAATCTCAATATCAGCACCCATTCTTATAAGCTCAGGAATATGAGTAAATCTATTCTCAAAAATTGTTTCGTTTATTACACTTATTCCCTGCACAATAGAAAGCACAGAAGTAATTTGAGGCTGAAGATCAGTAGGAAACCCAGGATATGGTGCTGTTTTAATATCAACAGGCTTTAATGTTCCTATTCCTTTTATCTTTATAAAATCATTTCCAATCTTCAATTTTACATTCATTTTTTCAAGAACATCTATAAGCGCCTGAATATGTAATGGTATTACATTTTTCAATGTTATTTCACTTTTAGTAATAACACCTGCTAATAAAAATGTTCCTGCCTCAATTCTGTCTGGTATAACAGTATATTCCACAGGATTTAATTTGTTTACACCTCTAATAAAAATAGTATCAGTATTCTCCCCTTCAATATTTGCTCCCATTTTTTTAAGAAAATTTATAAGTTCTGTAATTTCAGGTTCAAGTGCTGCATTTTTTATAACAGTTATATCATTAGCAAGAACAGCTGCCATAATAGTATTAGCAGTTGCACCTACACTTGCTTTTTCAAAGAAAATTTCACAACCTTTAAGCTTTCGTGCTTTTGCATTTACAAAACCATTTTTAATTTCTATTTTAGCACCTAATTTTTTCATCGCATCAATGTGAAGATTTATTGGCCGTGGTCCTATTGCGCATCCACCTGGAAGTGAAACATTTGCTTTCCCAATTCGTGCAAGCAATGGCCCAAGCACATAGATTGAGGCTCGCATTGTTTTTACCAATTCATACGGAGCAATGTGTGATTTTATATGTGTAGCATCAATTTCTACAGTATTATTAGCAAAATTATATTCTATACCAAGTGTCTCAACTACTTTAAGCATCGTTTGAATATCTATTAAATCAGGAACATTATGAATAATAGATTTTCCTTTTGTAAGTAAAGATGCAGCAATCAACGGAAGTGCTGCGTTTTTCGAACCACTAATCTTTACTGTCCCAGAAAGTTCTTTTCCGCCTTTTATAAAAAATTTATTCATAGCTTAATATTACTTGATTTAAATATCGGGTAAGAAAAATTTTTAATTAGATATTATAAGTCCAGACTGTTTTTTTATAATTGTTGTTTTACTTTAAAGTGATAAATTAATCATATAACACACCTTAACAATATCTTTATTACATTTCTTATATAGAAGGTCCACAATTGAATCAATCTTTTCTTCAGGTAAAAGATGGCATAACCTCTCAGAGATTTTAGATTTATTTATCTGCATAAACTTCATTTGGTTTAGGAAAAGTAAATAAAATTTTGTTTTGAGGAAAGGAAAATAACCACACTCTTTGAAATGGCGAATGTGAAATATTATTTGATATAAAATTTTTTAATGTAAATTTCCAAATATTGTCAGGGATTTCTGGCTGAATATAATAATATGCAAGTAGTTCAATTGGTGCAGTAGATTTGTAACTTTTATTAAATTTTTTTTGTATATTTGTTAATGCAGGATTGCCTATAAAAGTTCCTGCATCAATTACCTGAAATGAGGGGCCATTAAATTTCCCACGAGTAATATATATACAATTTACTATGTCACTTATACTATTAAATTTTTTAGGTATAAACTTTCCTTCTTCATCTTTCTTTAATATTAAAAGAAAATTAAAGATTTTTTCAATTGTTCGTTTTCTTATGGTTTTTGAAACATTGTTTTTAAAATCAATGGCAATACAGGCATTTCTAAAAATTCTTTCAATTTGCTTCTTTTGTATAACAGGCAATTTTTTTAATTTATCATAAAATATTTTGGTTAATTCTGCAGAATCTGAAAATGACCTTGCAATATTATCAAATACACATTCCACTAATTCAAAAGCAATTTTTTTACCATCTATCGTCTCACATAAAATATCTGGTTCAGGTGGGT
Organism: uncultured Spirochaetia bacterium; assembly: GCA_964605455.1. Classification (GTDB taxonomy): domain Bacteria; phylum Spirochaetota; class JAHITG01; order JAHITG01; family JAFGFC01; genus CAZSCZ01. The sequence goes on along the minus strand of CAZSCZ010000068.1, from coordinate 4,721 downwards.
CTTTATGTATAATAGAATTTTCAACTATTTTATATTGCGATATTTTAGCAAATGATTTAAAAACTTCAATTTCTTGATTTATTTTTAGTTCTTCAGATTGGTTCATAATTATTTAATTTATATATTATCCTGTTAAATAATAAATTTATTTTATTAATCTTGTGTAAGTTAGTATTTACTTATGTTTGATTCCACAATTTTTAGACCAAACGATTTTTATTATTTATTATAATCTAATTTTTTTCTCATCTTTTTTTGGTTCAATTTTCTCATTTTTTAAATATGCCAATTCGTATCTTAATCTATATAATTCTATTTTAGTTTCAATTGCATTTTTATCATATTCTTCACTTAATTTTTTATCAATTAAATTTTCATGTGAATTTTCTTGCATAAAGTCTACTCCTATAAATTATTTTTTAAAACTTCAACATTTATATTTTCGGATTTTTTAGAGTATTCGTTATATAAATTTTCTAATTCATTTATTATTTTTTCCTTCAAATTAATTATTTTATTGTCTTTTATATAACCCATATCGGTTAATTTTCCTACACCTGGAGCTACCTCCGCATTTCTTTTAGACTTATACACCTTAAATATATTTAACTCTAAGTCGTCATTAAAATCATAGCTATCTAAAATTAAAGAAGACAAAGAGTGAATGCTCCCACTACCTATACAATGATAACCAATAGAATCATAACAATCTATTGTTTTTGTGGGGACGGTGCAAAACTTTATTAACAATATCTCGTAAACAGGGACAAAAGAAAACTCTATAATAAAAGGTGCAAGTTATAAAGATTAAAAAAAATATGAATATATGAAAATCGTAGAGCCTATATATTTATGCTTTAAACTTCCGTCCCCATTTGGCAAAAAAGGAGACAAGAGTGGGATTTAAAAAAGGTATAATGTAAAAACAGCCTCTTTAGGTCTGTTAAATATATTAAATCAACTTTCCTACAAAAAATTAATAAAGTTTTCCTCCGTCCCTATTTATTTTTATTTCAGAGGTCCGCTACCTATTTGTTATAGGCATTATATAAACTTCTTAAAAACTCATATCCACGGGAGCCATAAATGTTGCATATTTTATTAGCAATATTTTTCTTGAATGATATATATAATTTTAATTAAAAAGAAAAGATATCTTCGGGTAATTGTCTCAATCTTTGTAAATTAGCAGTTAACTTAAATTCAGGCCATTTATTATGTACATAATATAATAAATGCCTTATATTTTTCCCTTGCCACTTTTTTATTATTGCATTTATAGCATTTTTTATATTTTCATCTAACTCTTTTTCTATTACCTCTCTTGTATAAGTTTGAGCAAATTCTGATAATCTATAATCATATCTTGGATTGGGCCATCCCCATATTTTGTATTCTTCTATATATCCAAACGAAATCAAATCAGCTAAATCCTGATACCGTAATTCCAAACTATACGGTCCATTCTCATAAGGTTTGAATTTATATCCAAGTTCTATTTTATATTCTTCTTGAAGTAAAAAAACATATTTTTGAAATCTTGTAATGCCTTGAATACCTTTAGCCTTATAAGTTAAATACATAAGAATTTTTTTTCTATCTAAACTTTTCTTCAATTTTACTCCACCACCTTTTTTCTTTATTTTTTATTTCGTCATTTTCTAAAAAAAGTATGTCCCTACGATTAGAAATAGTTTTTACGCTTTTATCCACTTTCCCTGTTGTAATAAGAATTTTTATAATTTTTAAATTATTACACAACTGGTTAAGTTTATATTCAATATCATTTGCACGACCTAAAAATTTCATAATATCATTTTCAGATACCTGTCGGGTTTGTAAGCTATATCTTTTACATTCACCAATAATAACTTTATTCTCTTTTACTGCAAAAACGTCAATTTGATGAAAAGTTTTACCGCTTCCTTTGATTGCTTTTTCTATTAATACATTCCATTTATAAGATTTTAGTAAGTGCTTCATATATATAGATAATATAATATCTCTATTCCAAGCGTCAACAATTACATTATTTATTTTATAAAGTGTCAATGTATATTTTTTATGTGAACATTTGAATTTAATATTGGAAAATTTATTACATTTAGGACAGATGTATAATACTTCACTTACTTTTGCAATTTTGTTGGAAATATTTTTAAATAAATTTCTTCTTAAATCCACAGGTTTAATATTTACTTTTAGTGATTCTGAAATATTTGTAAGAATAGAAACAAAGTTAGTAAAATAACTTGTATAAATATGGTTTATTGAGGGTAATACATTATCAAGTATCATTTTATCTTTTTCAAAAGGAAAAATAATTCCGATACGTCCCATTTTTATAGCAACTGCTCTTTTTTGTGAAATTACTGTAGAAATATTACCCACAATTTTTTTAGTAATGGGCTCAATTTTTGAAGTCTCAATTTTGTATTCATTCAAAGCCTTTCTTGATAGAAGATTCAGAAATAGGTACTGTTTCCCCTCTGCTTAATTCTTCAAGTCCTGTAAGAAAGAAATATCGGAAAGTGTCATTCTTTCTCATATTTTCTGCTAATTTATTAAAAATTTTTAAATTATCCTCTATAAGTTTAGAATTATCTGAATCCTGGTATTCTATATTTTTAAGGATATCCATCATAATTTAACTTCTATTTATTTTTTCTTGTATACAAAAAATTTTTTCCCATAACTTTTGATGTTTGGTATACTTACAGTTTGCACAATATAAAAAAACTACAATTATCATATTTAAACTAAATATTATGATTAAAGATAATTTAAAGTCTGAAACTACTTTAACCAAAAGATATATCATTAAAATACTCAAAGCAACTGCATTATTTCCTGTTATATATTTTAAGGTAATGAAGCGTTCATGCTCGTTTATTAATAAGCTATTACCACTTCTTAGGATTTTTTGCTGTCTTTCATATCTTTTTTTAATATCACGGGCTGATTCTTTTTTTGAAGAGCATTTTATCCGTTTCATAATATATCCATTTATCCATTGTATAGATAATCCAATAACATAGGATACACCAAAAAAGAGAAAATATTTCAAGAACAGTTCATTCTCGCCAAAGTTTAATATACGCAGAGATGTTTGGTAGGATAATTCACAAACCAGTATAATATTTACGATTATTCCTGGCAAAAGATATCCCAACATATCTCTCAAAATATATTTCTGATATATTTTTTCTGTTGTCTCTAATATATTCATAAACAATTACTTCTTTCTAAAGTGGGTAAGGTTTAAGCCTCACCTATTATTTCACATACTCTTTGCCTTTTTTAAACGGTTCTGGACAAGTTCGGCAACTGCATAATAGACTTCTTTTCGTTCTTCCTCGGTTAAGCCAAGTTCGTCAAATATTATGTCATCAAGTGCTTTTCTGTCAGGTAAAGGATTTGGCTTTTGCTCCCGTATCGGCTTATTGGGGTCAAAACCAAGTTCTGTGAAAATAAAAGTAATTTTTCTATTCTATTTTTAATTTTAAATCATTATGCCATTTGTAACTTATGAAACCATCATGCTGAAGCCTACCTACAACAATTCCTGGATGGATATTTACCCTTTCTGCAAATTTTATTATATCTTTTTTATAAAATTGTCCCTGTCGTGTAAAAGTTTTATAATCATCTTCAGGAATTAAAAAATTATTAGCAAAACTATTTGCCTCTTTTTCTAATCTATCCTCTAGAAGATTATCACTATCTATAAAATATCTTTGCCTATTATGATACAAAATGTGTCCTGCCTCATGAAAGAATGAAAACCAAAACTGGTCATTAGTCTTTTGTCGTAAAGTTAATGCTAAAACAACTTTATGTTTGGAAATCCATCGGCTTGCACCGTATAATCGTATTTTAGGCAACTCTTTCTCAATAATAAAGACAACACCTGCCTCTTTACACATTTTCTTTATTATATTAATATCAATTTTATCTTTTACAATTAAACACCGTATATCTTTTAGTACTTTTAAAAATTTATTTTTATTATATGGCTTAATATTTGTTTCATTTGTACCTGCAATCTCAATAAGTCTTAACCAGACAGTTAAAGTATAAAAAGATTGTTTAAAAACCTTTGAACTTCTATAATAAGCAAGTGGTTTTGCATATACATCCACCCAAGCAGAAACAGATGCAACACCAAAAAATTTTAATAATTCATTACTCAATTGTTCTTTATTTGTTGTATCACTTAGTATTTTTCTCTCTTTTAAAATTTTTATTGGAAACTGTTTTAGCCATTTAATTAGTGATTCTTTCTGTTTTTCTTGTTTTTTTTGAGTTAGAAAAAGTAAATATTGTGCATTCAAATTATTCCAGGTTTCTGCAGAGATACCAAGCACTTTTTCAAATTGAATAGCAGTATCAGGAGTTATAGATGTTTTTTTATTAATGATTTCACTAATCTTTTTTAAGGAGACACCACATCTTTTAGCAAACTCGGTTTTAGATATATCCCGGGACTCTAAAATTTCCTCTAATATTTCACCAGGATGAACCGCATAATCAGGGTTAAACTGATTTAAAATTAAAGCACTCATCAATGATAATCCTCCACTTTCATTATCATTATTTTAGTAACTTGCGTCAAATCAATACTACCATCATCAAGTTTCGGTAAAGGGTCATTTATAAATCAATCTGGTGTTCATATTCTTTGACTTTTGCCTGTTTTGTTGGATTGTCTGGATAATCTT
>CAZSCZ010000067.1:0-11974 GCA_964605455.1 uncultured Spirochaetia bacterium | reverse complement strand
ATTGAAATGGTTGAGATACTGATCCAAAAATTTAAAAATATAAAAGGAGAGCAATGGATTAAAGCAGGTATAATCATTTACTTTCTTGGGTTTGTCTTTCTCAGTCTGGTAGGACAAAATTATACAGGTGTTATGAGTTTCCTGGCACCATTTTCAATCATTACAGGAATTATTTTTATCTCAGTAGGGCTTTTGAAATAAGAAGTATCTCTAATGTTTACAAATTTTAATATTGTTTTGTGAGCTTTCATTTATGGGTTACAAAAATATAATAATAAAAGGAGCAAGGGAACACAATTTAAAAAATATAAATCTAACACTTCCACGTGATAAATTTATTGTATTTACAGGTTTAAGTGGCTCTGGAAAATCATCTCTTGCTTTTGACACTATTTATGCAGAAGGACAGCGAAGATATGTTGAATCTCTTTCAGCATATGCGCGACAATTCCTTGGTCAAATGGAAAAACCAGATGTTGAATCAATTGAAGGACTTTCGCCAGCAATATCAATAGAACAAAAATCCACACATCGTAATCCACGTTCAACTGTTGCCACTGTAACAGAAATATATGATTATTTAAGGCTACTTTTTGCAAGAATAGGCAAACCATTTTGTCCTAAATGTGGACGATTAATAACTTCTCAAACTTCTACTCAAATTATTGATTCAATTCTAAAACTTCCTGAAAAAACAAAAGTAATAATAATGGCACCCATTGTGCGTGGCAGAAAGGGTGAGTATAAACAATTAATTAAAGATATGGAAAAAGAAGGATTTGTTAGAATTAGAATTGATGGAACAATATATAATCTTGCTGAAGATGAAATTCCTGATTTGGATAAAAATATAAAGCATAATATAGAAGTTGTTGTTGACCGACTTGTCATTCGAAAAGATATAAGACCGCGACTAGCTGATTCTGTTGAAACAGCATTAAAATTTGGAGATGGTCTCGTAATTGTAAGATTAGAAAATAACGAAGAAAAGATATATTCACAGAAATTAGCCTGTATTAATTGTGGAATAAGTATTCCTGAAATTTCACCCAGACTTTTCTCATTTAACAGTCCTTATGGTGCTTGTAAAACTTGTCACGGACTGGGTAAAATAATTGAAATTGACCCTAAACTTGTTGTGCCTAATCCTAATTTGAGTATCCTTGAAGGTGCAATTGAACCATTTAATATTGGGAGAGGAAGCTACTTTTATCAAACATTCCAGGCACTTGCAAAAAAATATAAATTTAGACTGGATGTCCCTTTTAAAGATTTGTCTGAAAAAGCGAAACAGATTATCTTATATGGAACAGGTGGTGAGACCGTTCATTTTGAATTTGAATCTGATAAATTTAAAGGTTCATACAATGCACCTTTTGAGGGTGTTATAAATAATTTAAAACGAAGATATAAAGAAACAAAATCAGAGTCAATAAGGGACGAAATAGCCCAATATATGAGCGACAGACCTTGTCCTAATTGTAATGGTAAAAGACTTAAGCCAGAAGCATTATCAATAAAAATTAATAATCTTTCAATTATTGATGTTACAAACTTTTCCATCTACCAAGCCTACAAGTTTTTTAACGAACTTAAATTGACTAAAACAGAAGAGCTTATTGCAAAAGAGATATTAAAAGAGATCAAGCAAAGATTAAAATTTCTTATGGATGTAGGTTTAGATTATCTTACACTGGATAGGGAATCAGGAACACTTTCTGGTGGAGAGGCACAGAGAATCCGACTTGCTACTCAAATTGGCTCAGGACTCGTAGGGGTGGTTTATATTCTTGATGAGCCAAGTATAGGATTACATCAACGAGACAATAAAAGGTTGCTTAATACTTTAAGGCATTTAAATAAAATCGGAAATACTCTTATTGTAATTGAACACGATGAAGAAACAATTCGGACAGCAGATTATATTGTAGATTTGGGACCAGGAGCAGGAGACAATGGTGGATATATTGTTGCTCAAGGTTCACCAGAAGAAATTATACAAAATGAAAATTCTATTACTGGAAAATATTTAAATGGAAAACTTAAAATAGAAATACCGAAAAAGAGACGACAAGGAAATGGAAAAATTTTAACAGTTTATGGAGCATCAATGCACAATCTTAAAAATATAGATGTAAAATTCCCGCTGGGTAAATTCATCTGTATAACAGGGGTCTCTGGTTCAGGTAAAAGCACATTACTTAGTGAAATTCTTTACCCTGAAATTGCCAGAAGGTTAAATAAAGCACGAATGTGGGGCGGTCCACATAAAAAAATTGAAGGAATTGAACATCTTGATAAAGTTATAAATATTGACCAGTCTCCAATTGGCAGGACTCCAAGGTCTAATCCTGCAACCTATACAGGAACATTTACATTTATTCGGGAACTATTTGCCAATTTGCAAGAGTCAAGAATAAGAGGCTATAGACCAGGTAGATTTAGCTTCAATGTTCGGGGCGGTAGATGTGAGGCTTGTGAAGGCCAGGGAATTATTAAAATTGAAATGCATTTCCTGCCTGATATTTATGTAAAATGTGAAGAATGTAATGGTAACCGATTTAATAAAGAAACACTTCAAATAAAATACAAAGGCAAAAATATTGCTGATGTTTTAAATATGACAGTAGATGAAGCTTATAACTTTTTCCATACAATCCCTTCAATAAGAAAGAAATTACAAACATTAAAAGATGTTGGACTGGGATATATAAAATTAGGGCAACCAGCACCTACCCTTTCAGGCGGCGAGGCTCAAAGAGTAAAACTCGCTGCAGAACTAAGTAAAAAAAGCACAGGAAGAACATTATATATTCTTGATGAACCAACTACAGGGCTCCATTTTCATGATATAAAAAAATTACTTGATGTTTTAAACAGATTTGTTGATAATGGAAATACAGTTATAGTGATTGAACATAATCTTGATGTTATAAAAAATGCAGATTATATAATTGATTTGGGACCTGAGGGTGGTGATAATGGTGGATACATTGTGGCAGAGGGCACGCCGGAAGAAATAGCACAAAATCCAAAATCTTATACAGGTCAATTCCTAAGAAAAATTCTTTTTCAACCAAAAGAATAATGTTTTCTTACTTTTTCAATCACATTCCAATTGCACTTTAAACCTTTTGGAAAAATTACAAGATCTCCTTTTCCAATTTCAAAATCTCTACCATCTTCTGTAGTAACCTTTACTTTGCCTTCAAGAAAATAGCAAGTTTCAGTTTCTGTATATTCCCAAGGAAAACTGCTCGGCTCTTTTTCCCATATAGGCCAAAATTTTACGCCCATCTCTTTAAGCCTTTTTTCATCTATTTTCTCAACTTTTATTTCACTCATTAATAGCCCTCCTTACAATATATTTAAAATAAATTTATAAAAATTATCCTAAAATGTCAATCTCTTTGATGCCAGCAATGACAAATGAAGGCTTAATTTTAAGCATAAATTATAATAAGTCGTTAACCAAACAGGAGAAATTGTAGATGCCTGATTTATCAAGCCTATACAAGCAAAATTTTGACAGTTCAATCTTTATTGTTGTAATATATAGTTAAATGCATAAATAATTGCACAATTCTTAACACATGTTGTCATTCCCGCCCCTGCTTCCGCAGGGGTAAACTCCAGCGGGAATCTAATAAAAATGGATTCCTGCTTTCGCAGGAATGACCTTCACTCTCAATGGATTCCTGCGTCCGCAGAGAAGTGACAATCTTATCTATATTGTTACGAAAATTTATGCATTTAACTATAATTAAATTGTTGAAACTTATGGAAAAATTTTATATATTTAAAGTATGAGTATGAGATATGATGTATTGAATGAGAATGTATTAGTATTAAATTCTACTTATGAAGCTGTAAATATCTGTACTGTAAAAAGGGCAATAATTCTGATATATAAAGGTGTAGCTGTAAGTCTGGAATTTACAAATAAGATTATTCATTCTCCTTCAACTTCTTTTCGGGTCCCTACTGTAATAAGACTAATAGAGTATGTAAGAATACCTCACAAAAAAGTGGTATTATCAAGAAAAAATATATTAATTCGCGACAAATATACCTGTCAATATTGTGGCAAGAAATTTCCACCTTCTGAGCTAACAATTGACCATATAATTCCAAAGTCAAAAGGTGGCCAAACAAAATGGGAAAATGTGGTTAGCTGTTGCAAAAAATGTAACAATAAAAAAGGAATGAAAACTCCTTGGGAGGCAGGTATGACACTTGTTAAAAAACCATCTGCCCCTAATTTTATATATTTTCTACATATAGTAAGACATATAGGAAATAATAATAAAGCTTGGATGAAATATCTATACAACTAATTTATCATTCTCTCAAGAAATCTTCAGCATTAAAATCTTTTTGAGAAACAAGAAATTTTTTTAATTTTTTTGTTATTCTTTGCTCAATCTGTCTTACCCTTTCCCTTGAAATTTTAAATTTATCTCCAATAGCTTGAAGACTTACAGGGTTTTCTGCTACCAATCTCTTATCCCAAATAACTTTCTCTCGCTCATTTAAAGTTGCACGAAATTGTTGAAGTTTCTTCTTTAACTTCTCATCCATTTCTTTTTTTATTATCTCTCTTTCTACATTTATATCTTCTGCCTCAATTGTCTCCGCAAGTATTCGCCTCTCACTTTCACTTGCTGGCTGCTCAAGCGATATTACAGACTCTGATAACCTTTTATTCATTTCAATAACATCTTTTTCATCTTCTTTAACAAATTCAGCAAGTATTTTAGGATTTTGGGGGTCATAACCCATCTGTGATAATTTCTCTTTTGCCTTCTTTAATGAATAAAATAATCTCTTTTCTGCTCTTGAATGCCCTATCCGGATCAAACTATAATTGCTCATCAAATATTTTAATATATACGCCCTAATCCACCATTGAGCGTAAGTAGAAAGTCTAACTCCTTTAGAGGGGTCAAATTTTTTGAGGGCAAACATAAGTCCTACATTCCCTTCCTGAATTAGGTCAAATAAACTACAGAAATATTTATTATAATATTCAAATGCAATTCTTACCACAAGTCTTAAATGACATAACAACAATTTCTTTGCTGAATCCGTATCATGCTGTTCCCTATACCGCCTTATTAACTCTTCCTCTTCTTCTTTTGATAATATTGGATACTTATTGACCTCCTGTATGTATCTCTTTATAGGGTCAGGAGGCACAATACTTGTGCACTTATATTTCTCAATCTTTACAGGTAAATTAACCTTAGATATCTTTTGAATTTTATTTTTATCTTGTTTATCTTCCATAATTCCTTGGAGTATTATTATATTTTAATAAATTACAAAGTCAAGATAATAATCAAAAAGCCGTTGAAAAAATATTTTATAATTGTTTTTATATTAAAAATTATATGAAATAAAATTTTATTTTATATATGGATTAACAAGTTATAATATTATTGATAAAAAATGTAGAAACACACCTTTAGATGTGTTAATTTATTTATTGTTAACAAAGTTGTGCACCGTCCCCATAAAATATTTTGACTATTTAGTATTTATTCATTATTTTAAATAATAAAGGAGATTATTGTAGATGAAATTATTAATTTTAGGTACAGGCAGGATGTGCATTTTGTAAAATTCTCTATAATAATCTTTTATTATTTTTAAACACTCCAAATCTAATGGAGTTTATTTGGTTGAAAAAATATTTTAATGTAGTATATTATTATTTTAAAGGAGTAAAATTATGAAATTTATATATATTTCAATTTTAATTTCTTTTCTATGGAGCCAAAATTTAATAGGGGGAGTTACTGGTGCAGCTTTGGATTTATCAGCTAATGCTTATGAAAAAAGCCTTAGTTATAGTGGGGTTGCACTTGGAGATGATATTGGAGGTATAAGCTATAATCCTGCTGTTGCAGCAAACATTGATTCTATTTCAGGAACATTTACACATTTAAATTATATTGAGGATATTGAGATGTTTTATGGTAACTTTTTTTATCCTAAGTCAAAATTTAGTTTTACAGGTAGATTTGGATATATGTATATGCCTTCAGTCACAGATTATCAAACAGGCAAGGAGCTTAAATACAGAGAGTTTTTTATAGGTGGCGGTTCAGGATACAAATATAATAGAAATATTTCTATTGGCGCTAATATAAATTTATATACCGCTACTTTCGCTGAATCAAGTGGTATAACTTTTTTTCTTAATACTGGTATTAATTATGAAACTTATCTGCCACTTCTTAATACTCATAAAATAGTAATTGGTGCAAGTATATTAAATCTGGGACCTGGAATTAAATTTAAACAGCAGCGCTCATCATTGCCATTAAGCTTCAATTTAGGTGCGAAATATGTGTATGAATATGATTATAGATTATTTTGCGGATTACGAAAACTTGCTGATAATGATAATCTTTCGTGGAGTATAGCTGGTGAATTGGTAATGTTTAAATTTTTCTCTGCAAGACTTTCAGCTTATACTGATCCAAACAACAATCTTAAATTTAATATGGGCGCAGGCTTTAAAATAACTTATAAAGAATATGATTTTATTATTGATTATACTTCTCTTCCTTTAGAAGAAATAGAGTATTCAAATATAATTACATTTACTTTTAGATTCCCAGCGAAAAAAGGTAAACAAATGAAGCAAGAAAAATGGGAAAATATTTGGAAAAGATAGTTTATGCTGGTAATTAGAGGTATACAATGTCAACAAAAAAATAAGGCTCTTTCTAAAGAATGGCTTGAGGCAAATAAAAAAGGTGGATATGCTTACTCTACTATTTTATTTGTTAATACAACAGAATATCATTCTTTATTTACTATAACAGATTCATTGACAAAAAAATTCCAACTAATTTCAAATATTGTAGAAAAGTTTATAATAAATAATAAATTATATATGCCTAATGCTGATGATGCCCCTTCCTTTCTTGAAAAATTTTACATTGATACCAACCCACATTTTGTTTACAATCTTAATGGTGTAAAAATTTTAAAATCTATTATAATGCTACAATATCAAAATACACTTATATTAAAATACGAATTATTAACTACAACAGATAAATTAAATAAAGTAAATATTGAATTCACTCCTATTATTACTGGTAAGCCTATTACTAAATATCTTGAAATTAAAGAAGATTTCAAATTTCAGATTGTTAAAGAAGAAAATTATATAAAATACTCTCGGGATGATATTCCTTCTATTTATTTTTATTTTAATGACTTGAAGTTTGTTCAGAGAAATAGATATATTGAAAATTTAAATGGAGATGCACATATAATTGGAAATTTTACTGGGGAAATCTCTATAGAGAATCCAGCATATATAATTATTTCCTCTGAAAGGTTGAAAGTTTTAAATTTTGAAGATTTGTATAATTTAGAAGTAAAAAACAGAACAGAGCTGATAGAAAAACACAGGATTAAAAATGAATTACATAAAAATGTATTACTTTCAATAAACTCGTTTATAATAAAAAAAGATAATTATGAAATACTTGTAGCAGGGTATCCGTCTGTAGATGAAAAGCCAGTTACAACTTTGCAATGCTTATCAGGAATTCTTTTCCCTTTAAAAAAGTATGAAGCAGCAAAAGATATTTTCAAAACTTATTTAAAAAAAGATGTTGTGTTTGAATATTATGATAATAATACTCCACTATGGTTCATTTATACTGTATACAAATTTATACAACATACAGGGGATTGGAAATTTGTTAAAGACGAATTATGGACAGGCATAAGAGAAATAATAGAGTATTACTATACTGGTGGATTTGAAAATATAAAAGCAAATGCTGATGGTTTCCTGGAAATAATTGAAAAAAATGAGAAATTTTCTCAGGCTGGAAAACCAGTTGATTTAAATGCCTTATGGTATAATGTATTGAGAATCACAGAAATACTTGCTGCAAAATTTACTGACATCAAATACCATACAAAGTCCCAAGAAATAAGCTTTACTATTAAAAATAACTTTTTCAAAAAGTTTTGGAATAAGGATTATGGTTATCTTAATAATTGCATTGATATACCACCTGATAACAGTGTAGATACATCTTTAAGACCAAATCAAATTTTATGCATTTCACTTCCATTCAGTGATATTTTAAAATATAAAACAAAATTGCAGATATTAAATATTATTAAAGAAAAACTTTTTACATTTAAAGGCATAAGAACACTTTCTTCAGAAAATGCCGGGTATAATTCATCAGATATTTATGAAGGGGCACTTTCAAGTTTTTATTGGGGACAATATATAACTGCATTTTTGAAATTGAATAAATATTCAAGATTTGCGAAACGAGAAGCCAAATTTTTTCTGCATAGATATGAAAAGAGATTTAAAGAAAAAATTATAGGGTACTTACCAGAAGCATTTACAGGTGATCCCCCTTTTGCACCATTAGGTGAGCTTGCATCTGCAATTTCCATAGCTGAATATGTAAGAATTCTTTATGAAGAATTCGGAAAATTTTGAATATTTCTCTATTTAATAATAAAAAATTCTGTTCTACGATTTTTCATCCTGCCCTCTTCTGTATCATTAGGTGCAATCGGGTTTGATTCTCCAAATCCTTTTACCTTAAGTCTATTTTCTGGAACCCCATTTTTTACAAGGAATTCTTTTACTTTTTCTGCTCTTTTTTGAGAAAGCTTTAAATTATACTCTTCGCTTCCAATATTATCAGTATGCCCTCTTATCTCTATCTTTAATTCTGGGTTCTCTTTTAAAAATTTTGCTATTGATTTTAGTGTTGGTATTGAATCTGATGTTAATTCTGCACTATTATATTCAAATTGGATGTTATGAAATACATACGATTTTTCAGGAGCAAGTGGTTCAAGATTAATATCAATTTGCTTTCTTTTCTCAACAGGACTCACTTTTATTGTCTTAATAAAGTAATCTTTTGCTTTTGCAGTTATCGTAAATTCTTTATCTTTTTCTATTTTAATGGTTACTTTTCCATTTTTGATTTTATATTTGGAAATATAATTGTTCTGTTCAATAAATATTTCGCCACTTAAAGGAGAATTTTTTTCATCTTTTAAACTAATATTAATTTCCTCTTTTTCACCAGATGCTATTATTAGAGATGATGGTGGCAATATGCCAGTTGATATGCTATATAAGTGATTTGCAATTGCAAAATAAATTCTACCATTTGCTGAAGAAAGAAATCCTTTTCTATCTTTTAATCCTGTTTTAAATTTCCACTTTATATTTTTATCTCTTACATTAAAAGAATATAATTCTCCATTTTCATTTGGAATAAATAAAGTTTCACCAACAATAATAAAGTTTGCACCTGCTCTATTAAAATTTAAAAATGAATCAATAATTTTTCCATCTTCAGGATTTAAAATATAAATTTTTCCGTCTGTTAAAGAAAGATATAAATTTTCGTTTGCAAATACTGTATGAGAAGCTATATTAGATTCAAATTTTTTTGACCAAATTAATTCACCATTTAATGCATTAAAAGAGTAAAGTTTATCAATTGAACCAATATAAACTTTTTGATTAAATACAACAGGAGTGAAGATATTGGGGTCAGATGGTATTTTTTGAATCCATAAAATTTTTCCATTCGTTGCGCTTAAACAGATAATTTGGGAGCTGTGCTGAGTAAAAACTTTAGAAATAAAATATATTCGTTGATTCCAATAGATTGGAGTGCCACCATAAATTTTGACATTATTATTTTTCCATATAAGATGGCCATTAGATACATATCTTGCATAAAAAAATTTTCTACTTCCATAATACAAAATATCATCAAGAACAATTGGAGCTGAAAGCTGAACCGAGATGCCTTCTTTTCTTGACCATAAAATTTTTCCTGTTTTAATATTAATAGTATAGATAAAATCCCCGGCTGTTACAAAAAGATAATCTTTATAAGTAACAGGAGATTTAATAGGTGGTGAATCAAGTTGACATTTCCAGATTATTTTGCCTGTAATTTCGTTTAAAGCATATATATTTCTATCAAGACAATTTACAAAAATAATATTTTTATGTGGAATAGGATAAAACAAAGATGCAGGGGCTACAAAATGCCAGTTTAACTTATTGCTTTCAGGCACAATTTCATCATTATTTCCAGTAAGATAGTGATTTCCCATAAACATTGGCCAGTCAGCAAGTAAAAACTGCGTAATAAAAATATAGGACAATAAAATTAGAATTACTTTCTCTCTTTTAATTTTTTATTCTCCTGTAATTATTTAGCTGCCAAAATTATTGCCATTTAATTTCCTTCGGTTTCACAATATATCCCTGCTTTGCTTCAAGGACTCATTAAAAATCTTCTGATTTGTTAAACTATCTTACATAATATTTAAGATACAATAGTAATATATTAAAACTCTATCAAATTGTCAATAGGATACCGAAGTGTTATTTTGCATTAATTATGATAATTTTTCAACCCACACTCAATTTTTATATTGACTTTAATATTAAAATATATATTTTTACAAAACTAAATGGAAGAGTTTAAAATTGATGTTAAAAATGATATTCATTATATTTATTTCAATGTATTTTGGGAAAAACAGACTATAGTTTCTATATGTCTGAGATTAGGTGGTGTAAGTCCAAAGCCATATAAAAGCTTAAATACAGGATTGCATACAAATGATTTATATGAAAATGTAATTGAAAACAGGAAGAGATTTTTCAAAATGCTTGGAATTAATTATAAAAATATTATCACATTAAAGCAAGTTCATAGTAATAAAGTAATAAAAGTTACAAAAAAAGATAAAGGCAAAGGAGCATTGAATTTTGAAGAATCTGTTGCTGAAGCAGATGCTATGATAACAACAGAATATAATTTACCTTTGGTTGTATTTACTGCAGACTGTATGCCTATATTTTTTCTTGAAGAAAAAGAAAGAATAATAGGTATTGCTCATTCTGGATGGAAAGGTAGTTTAAATAATATTGCTGGTGAAGTTGTAAAAAAAATTGTTGAACAAGGTGGAAAATTAGAAAATATAATTGCAGGACTTGGAATTGCAATTGGAAACTGTTGTTATGAAGTTAAAGAAGATGTATATTCTCTTTTTAATAAGAAATTTATAATTAAACGAGATAATAAATATTTCCTGGATATTTATAAAGTTAATAAAGAGCATTTACTTACATCTGGAATAAAAGAAGAGAATATTTATATAAGTAATTTTTGTACCTCTTGTAATAATAATCTTTGTTTCTCTTACCGAAAAGAGAAACAAACAGGTAGAATGGCATCGGTAATAATGTTATGTCAGTAAAAGAAAATATTAAATCACTTTTAGATGAGATAAAAGAAATTGCTCTTAAAAATAACAGAAATCCTGATGAGATAACAATTGTAGGTATCTCTAAAACATTTCCTGTAGAAAAAATAAAAGAAGCCTTTGAATCAGGACTAACAAATATTGGAGAAAATCGTATTCAGGAAGCAGAAATAAAAATTAGCGCTCTAAAAGATTTGTCAATTACTTGGCATCTTGTTGGACATCTTCAATCTAACAAGGCAAGAAAAGCTGTTCAACTTTTTTCTATAATTCAATCAATAGATAAAATTTCAACTCTTGAAAAGATTGATAGAATTTCAGGAGAATTTGAAAAAATTCAAGAGATATTTATTGAAGTAAATACTTCTGGTGAAGAAACTAAATTTGGTATTAAACCTAACGAAACTATGCGTTTTTTATCTGAGATAATAAGATTTAAGAATATCAAAGTTACAGGACTTATGACTATTGGTCCATTAACTGATAATAAGAAACAGATAAAAGATTCATTTTTACTATTAAAAGATTTGTATCAACAAGCAAAAGAGAAATTCCCACAATTAGATTTTAAATATCTCTCAATGGGAATGAGTGATGATTATCCTATTGCAATTGAGTGTGGCTCAAATATGTTAAGAATTGGTAGAAGAATTTTTGGTGAAAG
>CAZSCZ010000066.1:0-12044 GCA_964605455.1 uncultured Spirochaetia bacterium | reverse complement strand
TAGAGTTATTAAAAAATGAAAATAAAACAATAAAGTGGATTATAGGGATAGGGCTGGGCTTTCTTTCAATTCTTTTAACTATTCTTACAGGGTATACATTATTTATAAAATAAATGGCAAAATTCAAAATTTCATGGGGACGGTGCAAAACTTTATTAACTTTATATCGCCAAAGCCGGTGACATCAGACTTCACTGTAGGATATGCACACACCTCACAGTCCCACATCTACAGGATGTAGGTGTGAAACTAAAATGAGTAAAATTTTGTGCCTTTGTGGGTAGGTAATTTCACTCTTATCACCAATTGACTTGTATAATGAAAATTATTATGATGTAAAAAATTTTGATATATTGCAGATGTATAGAACTTAATCAACAAGAAACTTATAACACTAATGGTATATCTAATGGCAAATTTGAGCTCAGCAGTTGGGGACCTGTTTCAGCAAGATGTATTATATTTTCAATTCTTACGCCTCCTATATTTTGTATATATATACCTGGTTCAATTGTAAAAACTGCACCTTTCATTAGTTTCATTTTTTTATATTTACTTAAAATAGGCAATTCATGAATATTTAATCCAACTCCATGTCCTAAAGAATGTATAAGTCCATCTTCAAATCCAGCTTTTTTTATATAATTGTCAATCATTAATACAATTTTATCTGATTCAGTTCCGATTTTTATATTTTCAATTGCTAAACTCATTGCATCTTTTACTACATTAAATGCTTTTTTGATTATTTTTTTAGGTTTGCCCAGAACAAGTGTTCTGGTGATATCAGAATTATATCCATCAACAGAACATCCAAAGTCAATAAGTATAACTTCATTATTTTTTATTTTTTTCTCACCTGCATTAGCATGTGGCAATGCTGACCTTGAACCAGATGTTACTATAGTAGGAAATGCTATTCTATCTGCACCGTTTTTCATCATCTTATATTCAAGTTCTATAGCAATATCTTTTTCTCTTATACCTGGCTTTATTAAAGCTAAAATTTCATTGAAAGATTTTTGAGCAATTTTTATTGCATTTTTTATTTTTTTCAACTCAGCATCTGATTTTACAGAACGAAGTGACAAAATATAGTCAGAAACATTCCTAAATTTAACTCCTCTTAATTCTTTTTTTAATTTTTTAATAAAATTAAATGAAGCTGTATCTGCTTCTATCCCAATGCTTTTTAGTTTTAATCTTTTTAAAATTTTTAATATATTTGCAACCGGTTCTTTTTCATATATAATTATCTTATAAAAATGAAAAACTTCTTCTGAAGATTGGATTTTATATCTATTATCAGTAAGAAAATAATTTTTACTATTTGTAATAATAGCGAATCCACTACTTCCTGTAAATCCAGTAAAATACCTTAGATTAGGTAAGTCTGATATAAGGATTACATCTGTTTGGGCAAGCTGAAGTAATTTTTTATTTCTTTCTTTCACTTTTTTGATTTTTTAATAGCAGTTTTTACAGCATTAGGTAACTTCTTTTTAACTTTTTTTGTATTATTAACTCTTTGATTAATTTTCTTTCTATCAGCTATTGCTTGTTTCTGAGAATATGGACCTTTCTGTTGAATTAATCTATTCAATTCATCAAGTTTTTCATTATTTTTCCGAAGTAAAGCATTCATCTCAGCTATAAGTTTATTAATTTCACTAAAATCGTAAAGCGTATATATTATTTCTTTTTTTGGACCTTTATAATTCACCTTTCTTTCTGCAATAGCAATTTCTAATTTCCCCTGCACAATTCCTGAGACTTTAACTTTGTATGTAATAATGCCAGTTACAGTTTTATCTGGCAAAATATTCCAGGATGTTTTCTTTATCTCTTTAGATTTTAATGTCCCAAGTCTTTTTTTATTAGTTTCATTATTCATTAGTTTTAATCCTTTAGGTAACATAATTTCTGCTATAACATTTTTTGCTTTATAGGGACTTACATTCTGAATATCAGCAGTAACAAGGAAAGGTTCACCAGAAGTAGTAAGGGGACCACCAAGTGAAATATTAAATACTTTGCCTTTATATATAGTTGCACCATAAAGTCCATAATATGTTTTTACAGTAAAGGTGTCATTTGGATTAAATTTTCGTGGTTTCCAATAAATTGCAACAGCACTATCAAGAGGGCCAATAATTGAACGTCTAAAGCTTCTTCCTTCTTTTATAGTAAAATCCCAAAGATATTTATTAAATCTTTCCCAGCTTGCATATATAATTTTATCAGGCACAGGTGTACCTTCTATTTTTACTGTGCCTTGAGCTCTTACAGTTGGATTCCCTAAATCATCATATGAGTACCAATACTCCGGTATTTTATCACCTTCAAAAGCTTTCTCAGTTGTAACAGGTCCAACTCCTGGGATACGAAAAGGAGCTCCGTCTTCTTTTCCTAAGTATGTATCAAGCATTATACGAATTCCTACAGTATGCTCTCGTGAATCTTTATTCCATATTGTATATGAAATCTCTACTGTATCAATATTTCCTGTAGTAGGCCCTTTCACAAATCTTAAATTCTGCATAATTTCAATATTCCTAATAACCCATACACATATAATTTTATTATCTCTTTTCATTAAACGTGTAATAAATGTTCCCATTTCGTCCCCAAATTTATAGTTTCTTCCATCTATTCTTAAAGTGGTAAAAGAAGTTGGTGGATAGTCCTCATATAATAGAAGCACATCTTGATCAGTAGTAAGTTTTGGATCGCCACCAGTTGTTTTTATTATAAATCTTCCTGTTTCAGGGTCACCAATTATTTTTATATAATTATTTTTTAATTCTATAAGAGCAGAAAAAAGTGGTAAAATCATAAAGAGTATTAGAATAAATACTATTATATATTTTTTCATCTTTTTTGCGTATCGTTTGCTGGGATATTTAGCTTTTCTTGTGCTTTATTTATTATCTTCTCTTTTTCAGCAAGAACAGCTTCTTTAGTTTTTAATTCTTTCTCTTTCTCAGCTAAAGCCTCTTCTTTTGTTTTTAAAAGTTCTTCCCAATCTTGAAGTTTTGAGGTATCAAATCCTTTAACAGGAGCTTTAACAACTGTTCGGACACCTTTAATATAAGTTATCATATATCTGGCAGCATCAGCCTTATTACCTTTGGGATATCTTCTCAAAATGGTATAAAAATCTTTAAGAGCTCTTTTTTTATTTTTCAATTTATAATAGCAAACTCCTCGCCATAACAACGAATTGTCAGCTAGCTCGTGTCGCGGATATTTTTTATAAAGCTTTGTAAAAATTTTAATTGCTCGCCATCTTTTTCTCCACATATAATAAGTTCTACCAAGCTGATATAAAGAATCAACATAATATCTTGATTTTGGGAAATGATTAAGCACATATTTAAAATTCTTTTCAGCGGATCTATATCTTTTTAGCGATAAATAAGAAAGCCCCAGCCAATAGTAAGCACTCCCAACATACTCTGCTGCTTCAGGATACTCTTTGATTAAATTTTTAAATTCAATAATAGCACTTTTATATTTGCCTTTTGAATAAAGCTCAAGTGCAAGCGAATATTGTGCCTGCGGAAGTGTAATGTGTAAGCTATATAAATAAGTTCCTGTAATAAATATAATTATAAAAAATATTATAATTCTTTTCATTTTATCTTTCCTCGGTTATTATAAATATATTCTACTGCAAATAAATATCCATACCAGCCCAAGCCTGATATTACACCAATTGCAATATCAGAAATATAGGACCTTTTCCTAAATTCTTCTCTACTATATATATTCGTCAAATGAACCTCAATAGTTGAGAGATTTACACCAAGTATAGCATCCCTTATCGCAATACTCGTATGTGTATATGCCCCTGGATTTATTATAAGAAAATCAGCTTTCTCACCTTTTTTTTGAATAAAATCTATTATTTCTCCTTCACTGTTGGATTGAAAAAATTCTAATTCAATATCCTTATGCTCTACAAACTCCTGTAACTTTTTCTCTATATTATTAAGTGTTATATTACCATATTTTTCTGGTTCTCTTTTTCCAAGTAAGTTCAAATTTGGCCCATTTACTACTAAAACTTTTATCATCTCTTCTTATTTATCGGCGTATTAGAACTTTTTCCACACTTCTTTTGTAAAAATTAAACATTTTTTATAAAATTTCTTTCTCATCTATTCATACAAAAAATTTTATTTTTCATTAATATATTTTTCCATTTATAATTCGTGCTTTTTGCCACTTAAATTACAGAACATTCACTTGTAAAAATTTTTATTTCTTGTTTCGTATATTTCTTTATATAATATTAATTATAAAATATTTTCTCAACATTCTTAAATAAATTTGACATTATTTTATTATTTGGTATATTCCATTATGCTTGACAATTTTATGATATAAAAAATATATTATTATAGGAGACTAATCAATGAAACAAGTATGGGTAAATGCTATACCATTTAAAAAAGAGATTGTAACTACTGCTCTTGAAAATGGAGCAAATGGAATAATTGTGGAGAAAAAAGAAGTAGAAAAAGTAAAACAATTAGGAAGGATTTTAACAATAAGCACTGAAAAAGGTGATAGGATACTGGGGAAAGATGTAGAATTTATAGAAATAAAAAATAAAGAAGATGAACAAAAGGCAGCAAAGTTGAGCAAGAAAAAGATAGTTATTGTAAGAACTTCTAATTGGAAAATAATACCTTTAGAAAATTTAATAGCAGAAGGTGGAACTATATTTGCTGAAGTTTCAGACGAAGAATCTGCCAAAACGGTTTTACAGGTTTTAGAAAAAGGTGTTGATGGTATTGTTATATCTTCCACATCTATTCCTCAAATTAAGTCTATTTTAAAATCCGTGATTCAAATCTCCCAAGAGAAATATAAACTTGAAGAGATTACTATAAACCGTATTATCGCCTTGGGAATGGGTGATAGAATATGTATAGATACAACAACAAATATGCAGATAGGTGAAGGTATGTTAACAGGGAACTCTTCTTCTTGTCTTTTTTTAGTTCATTCTGAAAGTGTGCAAAACCCCTATGTTTCTCCACGACCTTTTAGAGTAAATGCAGGTGCGGTTCATGCCTATATCCTAACACCTAAAAATAAAACTAAATATCTCTCTGAATTAAAAAGCGGAGATGAAGTTCTTATTGTAAATCACAAAGGAGAAACAAAAGTAAGTTATATTGGACGAATAAAACTTGAAAAAAGACCGATGTTACTTGTAGAAGCACAATATAATGAAGAATTTTTTTCTGTAATATTACAAAATGCTGAAACTATAAGGCTTACTAAAAAGAATGGCACTCCTATTTCTGTAGTGGAATTAAAAAAGGGGGATAAAGTTCTTGCTTATATTGAAAAGCAGGGAAGACATTTTGGATTAAAAATTGAGGAAACAATTACCGAAAAATAAATAAAGTAAATTCTTTTAGTTTTTATTGATTTTTATCAGTAAATGTGATATAATAAAAAATGATGGAACAAGAACAGGGCAGATACCAAATTTCTAAATTCGTTGAGGTAGAGAATGTGGAAAAAAGTATTATGGATTATTTTTAAGTATATTATATACACTTTTCTTTTTGCTATTCTCATTGCATTTCTCGCTAAAACTAAAAATATGCCAGCAGCTGTGCCAGAAAAATATGTAGAAAAAATTATTGAAATAACTGACAAAATACTTATATCACTCAATATTATTAAAGATGAAAATCTAAAAGCCAAATACTTTAATCTATCTCAAACTACAATTATAAAACAACCTTTAAAAGTAAGTAATACAACTATAACACGCAATTTTTTTAGTAAACTAATAAATTATATTCTGTTTAATGGTTATGATATTCAGCAGGAAAAAATTCTGAACAAAATTTCATCTGAATGGGATAAAAACTTAAAAAGACATCTCTTAAGTCTTAATAATCTTGCTGAAAATCCTTATATTAAATCTGCTATACTTGAATCTGAGGCTGGTATTCTTGATTCTTTTACAGCAAATTTTCTAAATTCAATTATTAAAGATTTTAAAATGATCGCTGCTTTCGTTATAATAGATAAGAATGATAAAGTTATAAAATTTATTAAAAATGAAGATATAAAAATGCCCAGAAAAGAGATATTAAAATTGCCATCTATTTTGAAAAAAAATATGTTATTACGGACATTAAAAGGCTCTAATTATTTTCTTTACCAATATATTACTTCTTTTGCAATAGATAAACCACAATATAAAATTTTGTTCATACTTTTGCCTGACTATTTTTTTACAATTCCTTTTGAGATATCTTCTTTAAATAATTTATTTATATTTAATCGTAATAACAAAATTATTACAACAAAAATATTAGATAAAGAATTAATAAGAGCAATAGAAAAATCCATATTTGCAGGAAAATTTTCATATAATGGAAAGGATTATAAAATCTCTTATATAAAATTACCTATAATAGAAGGATTTTATTTAGGATTATATTATAAAGAATACCCTTTATGGAAAGTCATTTTCAATATTTTCAAAATTTTACTAATAATGGCATGTGCAGTAGGAATTGTGTTATTAATGCTCTATATTATAAAGGAAATAAGAGTTTATAAAAAGAAAAGTAAACACAATGAATTGGAGGTAGTAACAGGTGCAATGATGGAAGTGGCAAAAAGTGTAAAGTTTGCAGCAGATGCAACAGAAAAGGCATCTCAATATACAAGACTTGAATTTGAAAATGTAAAAAAATTTGTAAAGGGGCTAAAATATACATCATCACTTGCTCCACCAGAAGTTCAGCAGGAAGTTAAATTACTCCAAGATAAAGAAATTGAAGAATGGAAATTAATAGAATAACTATATTATCTTATTTTACTTTATTTCTTTTTATTTTACTTATTAACATTTATGCAGAAGATGAGACTGGTGGGGTTCAGATACCTTATATAGAAAGTGGAATAGGTGGAATTCCTTGTGGAATGGGAGGAGCATTTACTGCTATTGCTGATGATGGCAATGCACCTTTTTATAACCCAGCTGGATTACCCCTTATTAATAAAAAAATATTTACACTTAATTATCAAAATAGTTTTATAGGAAATGCAAATTTTATTTATCTCAGCTATGTAGGTATATTAAAAGAAAATCAGCAGGGGTTGGGAGTATCGTTTATATGGAATGGTGTAGGTAATTTACCTTCTTATACCTCAGAACAAATGTCAAGTGGTATATATAGTTTTTCCCAAATTCAAGTGGGTGTAAGTTATGGTATATCTCTATCCCCAAATTTTTATGCAGGTATTACTGGAAAATTCTTTTATTATAATATTGCTATATATTCAGCAAATAATTTTGATTCAGATATTGGAATTTTCTATCATTTTATCAAAAATTTAAAAATAGGTGTATTATTTCAAAATTTTTTACCATTTGAGCACAAACTTTATTCACAGAAAGAAAATATCCCTTTTACAATAAGAACTGGGGTCTCATATAATCTTTCTAAATATAAATTACTTTTAATATATGAAATAGGGAAACAGATTCAAACATCATTTAGCACGATACATTTTTCTCATCATTTTGGGATTAAATATAATTTCCTCAAAGTAATTAATCTTGTAGCAGGATATAACGATGGTGATATAACATTTGGTTTACAACTTTCATTAGAGAAATTTTCATTTTTCACTGGCACGGCTCAAAATAGACTTGGTGGGAGACTTAATTTTTCAGCTTCATATAAATTTGAAGAGAAACCATCCGCAGAAATAGAAATGGAATATTTTTATGAAGGAGTAGTAGCATATCAAAATAAAGATTATAGAACTGCTATAAAATATTTTAAAAAAGTTCTTGAATATAGAAACAATCCTGTGGCACAATATTATCTGAATAATGCAAGAGCATATCTTGAATCAGAAAAATGGATGTCTGAAGAAGATAAAGCGCTTATAGAAATGAAACTTGAGCTTGCAAAAAAATATATTTCTCACGGACTTTATAGCAAAGCCATAACAACTTTACGAGAAATTCTTGATTTTAATCCAGAAAATGAAGAAGCACAATCTTTAATGACTAAAGTAAAAGCCACTGTTCAGAAAGATGTAGAAAGGTATTATAACAAAGCATTAAGCTTATTTAAATCAAATAAATATAAAGAATCACTCAACGAATGTGAAAATGCACTTAATCTAAATCCTGAACATAAACCATCACTTGAATTAAAAGAGAAAAATGAAGCTTTATTAAAAGATATTTTATCTGCACAAAAGCGCGAAGAGGAGAAAAAAGCAGAAGCTGAAGCATTATATCAGCAAGGATTACTGAATTATCAGGAAGAAAACTGGGTAGAAGCAATAAATAACTTTAAAAAATCATATGACCTTGTGCCAAATGAAGAAGTCAAAAACTATTTAGAAAAAGCAAAGAAAAAGCTAAATGAAGTTAGACTTACTAAGAAGCGTAAAAAAGAATCCGAAACTCATTTTAAGATTGGACTTAGCTTTTACAATAAAGGTAAATTAAAAGATGCTATATCCGAATTTGAAAAAGCTGTAAATTTATATCCACAGAACACCAAAGCTGAAGAATATTTAAATAAAGCCAAGGCAAAATATGAAGCAATAATAAATAAGCCATTGGAATCTGGTAAAATTGCATTACGTGAAGGACGATTATATGATGCTATAAAAAGTTTTGAACAAGCACTTAAGATTGACCCTAAAAATGCAATTGCAAAACAATTTCTTAAAAAAGCAAAATCTTTAATAAAAGATTATATAACTTTAAATTTGAAATCTGCTAAAGAAGAATATAAAAAAGAGAATTATGCAAAAGCTCTTAAATACTATCGTGAAGTTTTAAGACTTGCTCCCAACAATAAAGAAGCTAAAACAGGTGTGCAAAAGTCCAGGTCTAAAATTGAGGAGAAGATAAAAGCGCATTTTAATAAAGGGATTAAATTTTTTAATAAAAACAAACTTAAACAAGCAATAGCAGAATTTGAAAAGGCTCTATCACTTGACCCTGAATATACACCAGCAAAGGATTTTCTCACCAAAGCCCAGAAAAAATATGAAGCAAACAAGATTATATTTACTCGTCAGGAATATATGCAAAATGGCATTGACTTTTTTCAAAACAAAGATTTTGAAAAAGCAAAAAAATATTTTCAAAAAGTACTTGAAATAGATCCAGATAATAATGAAGCCAGGGAATATATTGAGCGTTGTGATGAAGAATTAGAAAATCTGAAGAAACAGGAAAAGATTGCAAAGATTATTACTGATGGAATGATTTTTTATAGGAAACGTAAATATACTGATGCTATAAAAATTTGGAAAAAAGTAAAAGAGATTGACCCTGAAAACAGGATAATTGATGAATATATAGAATATGCCCGTCGCGCTCAAGAAGAAAGTATGAACAAATTTTACAATAATGGAGTAAAATATTTTGAGCAGGGAGATTTATTAAAAGCAAAAGAGAACCTTGAAAAAGCTCTGCAGGCAAATCCTCATCTTAAAAAAGCAAAAAAGAAACTTGCAGAAGTTAAGTCCGCTATATTCCAGAAAATTTATGAAGCCAAAAAGAAAGGAAAAACAGAATTTAAAAAAGGGAATTATAAAAAAGCAATTAAATATTTTGAAGAAGTATTAACTTATGAAAAAGAGAATGATGAAATAGAAGATTATTTAAAATTATCAGAAGAAGCTCGTTCTGCACTCAAAGAAGGGAAAAAACTTTTAAAAGCGAAAAAATATGCAGAAGCAATGGAGAAATTTAATCTTGTCCTTGAGTTAAATAAGAACGATAAAAAAGCTTCAAATTATATAAAGCAATTACTTATTGAAGGGAAAAAACAAGCATCTAAATGGTTCAATCAGGGATTGAATTATTACAAAAAAGGAGATTTGAAACGAGCATACATTAGATTTTTAAGTGTCGTAGAAATTGAGCCAAATCACCAAGAAGCAAGAAAAATGCTTAATAAAGTAAAAGCAGAAATAGATAAAAAATGTGCTTCTTTATATAAATCAGCGATTTCTTATTATGAACGAGGAAGTTATAAAAATGCTATAAGAGAATTTGAAAAGATATTAAGATTAAAAAATAATTATAGAGACACACGACTTTTACTTACAAAAGCTAGGAAAAGGTATATAGCTATAACTGCTAAAGAACGTCAAGTCATTGAAGAGAAAATTCAACAGTATTTATATGCAGGAATCAAACTTTATAGAAATGGTAAACTCAATGAAGCAATTCAGGAATGGAAAAAAGTATTAAAAATTGATCCTGATAATTCTAAAGCAACAAAATATATAAATAGAGCAAAATATAAATTAAAACAACTTGAAAAATTAAAATAAATAATGAAGTATAGGAAAATACTTATTATTTTGCTTGCAAGTGTGCTTGTAATATTATATAATATATCACGTGCAAAAGAAAAATGGACTATTATAAATGTTGATAAAGGATTACCTCACAGATTTGTTAAATATATTAAATCAGATGGCAATTTAATCTGGATTGGGACTGCAAATGGAGTAGCTATATACAATACAACCAAAGGAAAAATTACAAAAGTATTATCTACAAAAAATGGGCTTTTAGATAATTTTATAACATCAATTGCAATAGATAAAAACCTTGTGTGGATTGGCACATCAAAAGGATTAAGTGTATATGATAAAAACAAACGAAAGGTTATAAAAAACTATACAAAGAAGAATGGATTATCTGATAATTTTATAACAGATATTGTGATTTCGCCCAGCTATGTATGGGCAGCAACGAAATTTTGGGGTATTAATAGATATGATAAAACAACCAAGAGATGGCGGAAACAACCCTTTTCTGTAATCCATGGACTTGCTGATAACTCTGTAAATTGTTTAGCTCTTGATGGTGCACTTATTTGGGCAGGCACAAAGAAAGGACTAAGCTGTTATGACGAATATATTGGATTATGGCAGACATACGATGTATCACAAGGATTACCTCATCCAAATGTAAGGGCAATTGTTGTTGATGGTCAGTATGTATGGTGTGGAACAACTGGTGGAGGACTCGCTCGGTTTGATAAATACGATGAAACTTTTAGAGTCTTTACAACTGCAGATGGATTAGCTGACGATTTCATTCAGTCTCTTAAACTTGATGGCTCGTATCTTTGGATAGGCACATTTTCTGGTGTAACAAAATTTGATAAAGTAAAACATAGATGGGTTACATATACTATTGATGATGGATTGTCAGAAAATTCTGTAAGTGCTATGGAAATAGATGGAAATTATATATGGTTTGGCACAGATGGTGGTGGTCTAACAAGATTTGATAAGGAAATCCCTCAGGCATCTATATCTCCGCTCTCATTTTACATATCCCCAGGTAAAATTCTCATAATTGGAACTGCTTTTGATTATAAGGGAATTAAATCATATAAAATAATGTTTAAAAATGAAGGTATGGCTAATTGGCTCTCCGCTGGAATAAAACTGGTCCCTAAAAAAAAGGTGAGAAATTCAAAACTTGCTGAATGGAATGTAAAAAATCTATTAAATCTTTATTATGATGTTAAACTGGAAGTAACTGATAATGATGGCAAAAAAAATATAGCATTAATGCCTTTTATTATTGACACAAGGCCACCTGAAATTACTCTTCAACATATCCCAGATGCTGTTAAAGAATCTCCTATATTTGTTAAAGGGACTTACATTGAAGAAAATTTGACCCATATAATTATTCAACCTGATAATATTTCTGCAGATATTAATAGAATGTTAAAGTCATATACAGCAGAAATTCCGTTAAAAAAAGGAATTAATAATATTACCTTTATTGCCTATGATATTGCAAATCAGACTTCAAAATTGAAACGCCAAATTATATATGATACTGATACCCCAGAAATTATACTTGATAAATATGATCAAAAAGCTAAAATGAATTATATAGAATTTTCAGGTACTGTTAGAGATAGTAGCCTCCAACGAATTGTGCTTAATCCTGGTAATAAAGAAATACCATTTGAAAAAGTACATAT